>NZ_JBVHMN010000001.1:0-264795 GCF_055558435.1 Streptomyces sp. NPDC025784 | reverse complement strand
CACTGACCCACTGACCCACTGACCCACTGACCCACTGACCCACTGACCCACTGACCCACTGACCCACTGACCCACTGACCCACTGACCCACTGACCCACTGACCCCGGGCCACCTGAGCCGTGGCGCGCGGGCCGCCCGGCCCCACGCCGTGACGAGGCCGCCCGGATCTACGACGTGACGAGGTCGCCCGTGTCCACCGGCCTCGTCGCGTCCGCCGCCCGCTGCGCGTCGCCCGCGACCTCGTCCGCCGTCAGCACGTAACCGGTCTCGCTGTCCGAGGTCGAGCGGGCGAAGACCACGCCGTAGACCCTGCCGTCGGTGGTCAGCAGCGGGCCGCCGGAATTGCCCGGGCGGACGGTGGAGCGGACCGAGTAGATCTCACGGGTGACGGTGTCCGAGCTGTAGATGTTCTGGCCCGTCGCGTCGATGCGGCCCGCGACCGTGGCCGCCTGGAGGTCGAGGCCGCCGTCCTGCGGATAACCCGCCACGACCGCCGAGTCGCCGCGCGAGGCGGTGTCGTCGAAGCGGAGCGCCGGCGCGCGCAGCCCCGGGACGTAGAGGACGGCGACGTCCTTCTGCGGATCGAAGAGCACGACGGTGGCCTCGTACGCCTCGCCGACGCCGCCCACCCGCACGGTCGGCTGGTCGATGCCGGCCACGACATGGGCGTTCGTCATCACGTGTTCGGACGTGTACACGAAGCCGCTGCCCTCGCGTCCCTGGACGCCGGAGCTGCCCTCCACCTTGACCGTGCTGAGTTTCGCGGCGTTCGTCGCGGCCGTCGTGACGCTGTCGCCGGAGGGCTTGGCGACGCCCGTCGTCGGCTCGCTCTCGAACGGGTTGAAGACCTGGGGGAAGCCGGCCTCGGTGAGCGCGGAGGTCGCGCGCGAGAACCAGTCCGGAGTGGTGTCCGGCATCGTGTCCTGGACGGCGCCCAGCAGCGCCGAATTGCGGATCGACTGCGTCACCACCGTCGACGAGGACGCGCCCAGGACGCTCGCGGCCACCCAGGCCACCAGCAGCACCGCCACCGTGTTGGCGGCGGCCCCGCCGATGCCGTCCGCCACCCGCAGCGGTCCCCGGTCGAGCTCGCGGCGCAGCTTGAGCGCCAGCCTGCCCGCCATCTCGTGGCCCACCACCGCCGGCACCAGCACCGTGAGCACGGCCGTCACCGTCGCCGCCGGGGTCCCGGCCGCGACCAGGTCCATGATCCACGGCAGCACCCACACACCGATCACGGCACCGCCCACGAATCCCGCCAGGGACACACAGCCGGCGACCAGGCCGCGACGGTAGCCGGACGCCGCGTAGACCAGGATCACCAGCATCAGCAGGAGGTCGAGCACGTCCACGGAGCCGCCTTTCTCTCGGGCCCCTTAGTACGCGTGGGGCGGGCCCAGTGATCAGGCACGCGCGCGTGGCGCCGGGGAAAGGGTCACACACGCGTGGACCTGCAAAAACGACTCGGACCGGAACAATGGTTCCACCGGGTGGCACAGCACACATCGCGGACGGTGCGGATCGGGGCCAGGGTGTCTTCATGCGTGTCTTCCGGAAGACGCGGGGGGCACGGGCGCGAGGCGCGGGGCGACCGCGGTCCGCGGTGCTCCGCCGGCTCCGGGCGGGCGGGCTCGGCGCGCTGTGGCCGCGCCGGCCGCGCCGGTCCCGTGGCGCGCCCCGACGCCCGCGGCGCGGGCGGTTCCTGCCGTGGAGTGCGCGGGCGCCGCACGCGCCCGGCTTCCCGGACCGCCTGCCGCGGACCGTGCGCGTGCTGCTCGGCTGTGTGCCCGGCCTCGCCGCCGTCCTCGCGCTCGTGATGTGCGCGGCCTCGGTGGACCGCACGCAGACCGAGCCCGCCCGGCCGTCCGCCGCCCGGCCCGCGGCGGCCCACCCCGGCCCCCGGCCGCCGATCGTGCCGCGCTCGAAGTGGCTGGACGCCGCGAGCACGCACGCCCAGCCGGCGCCGCGCTACGACGACCAGGTCGTCGCGGTCTTCGTCCACCACACCGATTCGCCGAACGGCTACGACTGCGCCGACGCGCCCCGCATCATCCGCGACCTCTACGCGGGCCAGACGGGCGCCAAGGACTGGGACGACATCGGCTACAACTTCCTCGTCGACCGCTGCGGCACCATCTACGAGGGCCGCGCGGGCGGCATCGACCGGCCCGTCACCGGGGCGCACACACAGGGCTTCAACCACCGCACCGCCGGGGTCGCGGCCATCGGCACCTTCACGTCCGGGACGCCGGTGCCGCGGGCGATGACCGACGCCATCGCCCGCCTCGTCGCCTGGAAGCTCGGCAGCTCCGACACCGACCCGCGTGCCACCGTGCGACTGCGCTCCAGCAACAGTCTGAGCCGGTTCTCCGCGGGCACCTCCGCCGCGCTGCCCACCGTCGCCGGCCACAACGCCGCGTTCATGACCACCTGTCCCGGGGCGGCGCTGACGGCCCGGCTCCCCGCGATCAGGGACGAGGCCGCCCGCCTCCAGGGCCGCTGAGGCCCGCCGCGCGCCACGGGAGCGGCGCGCGCGCCCGCACAGCCATGGTCACAGCACCGCCGCAGGCGGCTCACAGACTCCGCAGAGCCGGGCCTCCTACCGTCGTCGCAGGCACTGACCGGAGGTGGGGATCATGACGAACGGCGGGACGAGGACCATGCGCGGAGTGGCCGGCTGGGCCAGGACGGCGCGCAGTCCGTGGACGGTGGTCTGCGCGGTGGCGACGGTCGTCCTGGGGCCGACGGCGGTCACGGCGTCCGCCCTGGACCAGGCGAACGCGGCCCCGCTGCACCACGCCGTACGGGCCGAACAGCCCCAGGCCCACCTCCCCGCGGAGACCGGCCGCCGACGCGTGCCGGCATGAGCCGCCGACGCGCGGTGGCATGAGGGAAGGCGGACGCCCGGTGGCGGACGGCCGGCCGTGACGGGCGGGACGGTGACACCGGGACGGCCGGCCGCTGAGGCCGCGTCAGTCCCTGAAGCGGTCCCACAGCTTGGGGTAGCGCTCCGCGATGACCGCCTCGTTCTCGAAGTCGAGCGGTGTGCCCTCGGGTTCCGCGGCGGCGGGCGGGATGCCGAGGTCGGGCGCGACGGCGCCGGTGAGCTGCTCGTAGGCCTCGTCGGCCGAGTAGCCCAGCTCCTCGCCGTCGCCGTCGATCTCCTCGTCGAAGTCGTCCAGGAGCTCGGCGAGGGAGTCCGGGTCGTGCACCGCGCCCTCGAAGACCTCCCGGCCCTGGCCGATCAGCCAGCACCGGAAGAAGTCGAAGGCGTCGTCGCTGGCGCCGTCGAGCAGCACCCAGGCGGCACCCCACAGGTCCCAGCGGTACGCGCGGTTGTAGCGGGACTCGAAGTGCCGGGCGAAGTCCAGGACCAGATCGGGGTCCAACTGCACGAGCCGCTCGACGAGCAGGTCGGCCTGCTCCTCGGGGTCGCCCTCGGCGGCCGCACGGGTGGTGTCCACCAGCTCCCAGAACTCCGTCTCGTCCATCACGGGTCCAGCATCGGGCCTGGACGGGAGGGACGCACGTGGAGTGGAGCAGATTGTTATGCGTGCACATGCCGAAGGTAAAACCACCGGGTTCATACGCATTTCAAGCGCATCTCAGGAGTGCTTCGCGCCGGAGGCGGGGCCGTCGGGGTCAACTCGCCCGTACAGCGCCGCGAGCCGGGCCGCGTCCTTCCCGAAGCGGTCCCGCAGCGCCGCCGGGGAGAGCACCTCCACGTCCGGCCCGAGCCCCATGAGCTGGGTGCGGGCGACCTCCTCGGACTCGACGGGAAGCGTGACGGTCAGCCAGCCCCCTTCGTCGGGGGCGCCGCACTCCTCCAGGGCCTCCTTCGCCGAGGGGAGACCGACGGCGTACGGCAGTCGTCGTACGCCGTCCGGGGACAGCCGCACGACGACCTCGGACCGCAGGATGGACCGGGCGAACTGCTCGGCCCGCTCGTCCCAGAACGCGCGCAGATCGAAGTCGTCCTCGCGCCGGAACCGCTCGTCGGAGGCGTCGACGCTGCTGAACCGGTCGATGCGGTACACCCGGAACGACCCCGCGTCGGGCACCCGCGCACACACGTACCAGACACCCGCCTTGAGGACGAGGCCGTACGGCTCCAGGGCGCGCCGCACCTCCGCCTCGCCGCGCCGGTACCGCGCCACGACGAGCCGGTCGTCCCAGACCGCCTCCGCCACCGCGGGCAGCAGCTCGGGCGTCTCGGGCTCGCTGAACCAGGCCGGCGCGTCCAGATGGAACCGCTGCGCCGCCGTGCGCGAGGCGTCCCGCAGGGACGGCAGCAGCGCCGCGGACACCTTCAGCCGGGCCGCCGACGCCGTGTCCTCCAGGCCCATCTCGCGCAGCGCCCCCGGCACCCCGCTCAGGAACAGTGCCTCCGCCTCGCTCCGCGCCAGTCCCGTCAGCCGCGTGCGGTAACCGCCGACCAGGCGGTAGCCCCCGGCGCGCCCGCGGTCCGCGTACACCGGGACGCCCGCCTCCGAGAGCGCCTGCGCGTCGCGCGTGACCGTCCGCTCGGACACCTCCAGCTCCCGCGCCAGCTCGGCGGCGGTCATCGACGCCCGCGACTGGAGCAGCAGCACCATCCTGATCAGCCGGGCAGCACGCATGGGTTCATGATGCCGGGCACCACTGACAACGGACCGGCGGGACAGGGACCGAAAACGCGCGGGGGCACGGCGACCGCCGTGCCCCCGCACCGGATCGCCGCGCCCCGCACCGGGTCACCCCGGAACTCTTCGGGTGCTACAGGCCGTAGCGCTCCCGGGCCTCCTTCACGGCCGACGCCTTGACCTCGCCGCGCCGCGCGAGCTGCGCCAGCGCAGCGACGACGATCGACTGGGCGTCCACCCCGAAGTGGCGGCGGGCCGCCTCACGGGTGTCGGACAGACCGAAGCCGTCGGCACCGAGCGAGGAGTAGTCCTGCTCGACCCACTGCGCGATCTGGTCCGGGACCTGGCGCATGTAGTCGGAGACCGCGAGGACCGGGCCCTCGGCACCCTGCAGCGCCTGGCGTACGAAGGGCACTCGCTCCTCGCCGCGCAGCAGCGCCGCGTCGGCCTCCAGCGCGTCGCGCCGCAGCTCGGTCCAGGAGGTCGCGGACCACACGTCGGCGGCCACGCCCCACTCCTCGGCGAGCAGCTTCTGGGCGTCGAGCGCCCAGTGGATCGCCGTGCCGGAGCTCAGCAGCTGGATGCGCGGGGCGTTCGCGACGGGGGACAGGCCCGCCGACTCGGCCGTGTTGAAGCGGTACAGGCCCTTGACGATGCCCTCGTCGATGCCGAGACCGGACGGCTTGGCCGGCTGCGGGATCGGCTCGTTGTAGACCGTCAGGTAGTAGAAGACGTTCGGGTCCTCGCCCGGGGCGGCCTCGCCGTACATCCGGCGCAGACCGTCCTTGACGATCGCCGCGACCTCGTAGGCGAACGCCGGGTCGTACGTCAGCGCGGCGGGGTTGGTGGCCGCGATGACGGGGGAGTGACCGTCGGCGTGCTGGAGGCCCTCGCCCGTCAGCGTCGTCCGGCCGGCCGTGGCGCCGACCAGGAAGCCGCGGCCGAGCTGGTCGCCGAGCTGCCACATCTGGTCGGCCGTGCGCTGCCAGCCGAACATCGAGTAGAAGATGTAGAAGGGGATCATCGCCTCGCCGTGCGTGGCGTACGCGGTGGACGCGGCGATGAAGTCCGCCATGGAACCGGCCTCGGTGATCCCCTCGTTGAGGATCTGGCCGTCCTTGGCCTCCTTGTAGTACATCAGCTGGTCGCGGTCGACCGGCTCGTACGTCTGGCCCTTGGGCGAGTAGATGCCGAGGGACGGGAAGAGGCTCTCCATGCCGAAGGTGCGCGCCTCGTCCGGGACGATCGGCACCCAGCGCCTGCCGGTCTCCTTGTCGCGGACCAGGTCCTTGACCAGGCGGACGAACGCCATGGTGGTGGCGACGTTCTGCGAGCCGGAGCCCTTGTCGAAGGAGGTGAACGCCTTGTCGGCCGGGGCGGGCAGCGGGGCGAGTGCGTGCGTGCGGCGGGCCGGGGCCAGGCCGCCGAGGGCCGCGCGGCGCTCCTGGAGGTAGCGGACCTCGGGGGAGTCGGCGCCCGGGTGGCCGTAGGGCACCGTGCCGTCGGCGAACAGGCTGTCGGAGATGGGCAGTTCGAGCAGGTCACGCATCTGCTTGAACTCGTCCGTCGTCAGCTTCTTCATCTGGTGGTTGGCGTTCTTGGACGCGAAGCCCTCGCCGAGCGTGAAGCCCTTGACCGTCTGGGCGAGGATCACGGTCGGCGCGCCCTTGTGGGCCAGGGCCGCCTTGTACGCGGCGTAGACCTTGCGCGACTCGTGACCACCGCGCGAGAGGTGGAAGCACTCCAGGATCTTGTCGTCGCCGATCAGCTTCGCCATCTCGGCGAGCGCCGGGTCCTTGCCGAAGAAGTCCTCGCGGATGTAGGCGGCGTCGCGGGTCTGGTACGTCTGCACCTGCGCGTCGGGTACCTCGCGCAGCCGGCGGACGAGCGCGCCGGTGGTGTCGAGCTGGAACAGCTCGTCCCAGGCCGTGCCCCACAGCGTCTTCACGACGTTCCAGCCGGCACCGCGGAACTGGGCCTCCAGCTCCTGCACGATCTTGAAGTTGGCGCGGACCGGGCCGTCGAGGCGCTGGAGGTTGCAGTTGATGACGAAGGTGAGGTTGTCGAGGCCCTCACGCGAGGCCAGCGCGAGTGCCGCCGTCGACTCGGGCTCGTCCATCTCGCCGTCGCCGAGGAACGCCCACACGTGGGACTGCGAGACGTCCTTGATGCCGCGGCTGGTGAGATAGCGGTTGAAGCGCGCCTGGTAGATGGCCGACAGCGGGCCGAGGCCCATGGAGACCGTCGGGAACTCCCACAGCCAGGGCAGGCGGCGCGGGTGCGGGTACGACGGCAGACCGTTGCCCCCGGCCTCCTGGCGGAAGTTGTCGAGCTGCTGCTCGGTCAGCCGGCCGTCGAGGAAGGCGCGGGCGTAGATGCCGGGGGAGGCGTGGCCCTGGATGTAGAGCTGGTCGCCGGACCCGTCGGCCTCCTTGCCCTTGAAGAAGTGGTTGAAGCCCGTCTCGTAGAGCCAGGCGGCGGAGGCGAAGGTGGCGATGTGGCCGCCGACGCCGTGCTTGCTGCCGCGGGTCACCATCGCGGCCGCGTTCCAGCGGTTCCACGCGGTGATCCGGCGCTCCATCTCCTCGTCGCCGTCCACGACGGGCTCGGCGGCGGTGGGGATGGTGTTGACGTAGTCGGTCTCGAGCAGCTTGGGCAGCGCGAGACCGTTGCCCTCGGCACGCTCCAGAGTGCGGCGCATCAGGTATGCGGCACGGTGCGGCCCGGCTGCCTTGGCGACGGCGTCCAGGGAGGCCTGCCATTCGGCGGTCTCCTCCGGGTCGCGGTCGGGGAGCTGGTCGAGCTCGCTGGGCTGGATCGCGGTGGGGTCGGTCATTGCGCCGCCTTCCGGATGCGGAGGGGGTTCCCTCGTCGGTAAGGGGTTTTCGGGGGTGCCCTTGGTCTTTGGCAGGACAGGGCGGCGGGCTCTTGTGGGAGCCCGACGTGACTGTAACTCCCTGATCGATGATCGATCAAAGGGTTGAAGGGGAAAACCTCTTCAGACCGAGAAAGTCGGCACGGGGTGCCTTCGCGCCAGGCACGCGGTGCCTTGAAATCGAAGGTTTTCGCAGGTGGAACGACGTCTGAGCGCGCGAGCGCTCCGCTGTTCAGGGCCTCGGCGCGCAGCCCAGCACATGCGCCTTCACCAGGTCGGCGATCAGCGGGTCACGGCGCCGGAAGGCGTCCACGAGAGCCTCGTGCTCCTCCGCGTACGACTGCTGGACCGTCCCCAGCCAGCGGATGGACAGGGCCGTGAAGACCTCGATGCCCAGGCCCTCCCAAGTGTGCAGAAGGACGGAATTGCCCGCGGCGCGCACCAGTTCGCGGTGGAAGGCCACCGTGTGACGGACCTGCCCGGCACTGTCCGACAGCCGGTCGGCCTCGTACAGCGCCGTGACGTGCGGCTCCAGCGCCGAGCAGTCCTCGGCGAGCCGCTCGGCCGCCAGCTCCGCCGCGATGGCCTCCAGACCCGCCCGCACCGGATAGCTCTCCTCCAGGTCGGCCGCGGTCAGGTTCCGCACCCGGACGCCCTTGTTCGGCGCCGACTCGATCAGCCGCAGCGACTCCAGCTCACGCAGCGCCTCCCGCACCGGCGTCTGGCTGACCTCCAGCTCCGTCGCGATCCGCCGCTCCACGATCCGCTCGCCCGGCTTCCAGCGCCCGCTCACGATCCCCTCCACGATGTGCTCGCGGATCTGTTCGCGCAGCGAGTGGACGACGGGCGCGGTCATGAGGGCTCCTTCGGAGGCTCTGAATCCAATATTGCGGCCCGAAGGGCCTCGTTGAGGGGCGGTGGCAGTGCGGCGGGCGGGCTCCGGTGCCGTTCGACGTTTAGACAATAAGGCCGCACCGCTGCCGGTGAGGGGCGCTCGGGGGCGCTTTCGTGCAGGTGAGACGAGACTTACACGCTGTCAGCGCGTCCACGCCTGTAAAGACCCGTACCGGCTGGTGCCCGGACCGGTCACGTCCGTGTCACCCGGAGAACCCACGGGGCCCCGTCCGCAGTGGCGAGGGGCAGAGGGGTCGCCGCCGTCGGCACCCCCGCCAGGTCAGGGGGATGTCATGAAGGGTCGGGTACGCGCACTTCGCTGGGCGGTCGTGGCAGCGGCGGCAGCGGCGCTCGTGGGCACGGCGACCGGCTGCCGGCCGATGGACACGGGCGCCGCCGCCCCGTCCGGCGGTACCCGCACACCGGTCTCCCCGTCCGCCTCGGGTGCCGCCGGTCAGCCCGCGGGACCCGGCGGCGCCTGCGTGTTCGTCAAGCCCGACGGCGCGCAGAAGTTCGGTCACACCGGCTGGGGCTTCCGCGTCACCGGGACCGACCGCTGGGAGTACGGCGCGGTGGAGAACCCGAGCAACGCCCTGTACACCCCGCCCGGCGGCGACATCGGGGCCTGGCACACGCAGGGCTCCTACACCCGGATGCTCAGCGACATGTCCCGCGACGCCCACTACCCCGGTACGTCCTCGCACCCCTACAGCCGATACCGCTGCACCGGCTCGCCGGCCGGTGACGTCGCCGCGGCACGCGTGATGATCCGCACGGTGGAGAGCCGCGGCTTCCTCGTCGGCGTCGACCCCGCCACGGGGGAGCTGGGCTCACGGGACTGCCTGGACGCGACGTACGACGTGCTGAAGGCCTACCGGGCGCGCCATCTCACACCCGCCTACCGGACGGAGATCCCCAACCTGTGGGTGGAGACGCTGGTGTCGTGGACGGACGAGAAGCTGACGCCGCGGCACTAGGCCCTGTCCCGTCCGACCCCGCAAACATGCCGCCCCCGCCCGGGTCTCCGGGCGGGGGCGGCATGTCTGCGCGGGTGAGGACTACAGGCCGAGCTCGACCTCGAACTCGCCGGCCTCCAGGATCGCCTTGACCGCGGTCAGGTAACGGGCCGCGTCGGCGCCGTCCACCAGACGGTGGTCGTAGGACAGGGTCAGGTACGTCATGTCGCGGACGCCGATGACCGTGCCCTCCTCCGTCTCGATGACGGCCGGACGCTTGACCGTGGCACCGATGCCCAGGATCGCGACCTGGTTCGGCGGCACGATGATCGTGTCGAACAGCGCGCCGCGCGAGCCGGTGTTGGAGATGGTGAAGGTCGCGCCGGACAGCTCGTCCGGGGTGATCTTGTTGGCGCGGACCTTGCCCGCCAGGTCCGCCGTGGCCTTGGCGATGCCGGCGATGTTCAGGTCGCCCGCACCCTTGATGACCGGGGTCATCAGGCCCTTCTCGGAGTCCACCGCGATACCGATGTTCTCGGAGTCGAAGTAGCTGATCGTGCCCTCGGCCTCGTTGATCCGGGCGTTGATGACCGGGTGGGCCTTCAGCGCCTGGGCCGCCGCCTTCACGAAGAACGGCATCGGGGAGAGCTTGACGCCCTCGCGGGCCGCGAAGGAGTCCTTCGCCTGCGCGCGGAGCTTCATCAGGCGGGTGATGTCGACCTCGACGACCGAGGACAGCTGGGCCTGCTCGTGCAGGGCCTTCACCATGTTGTCGCCGATGACCTTGCGGATGCGAGGCATCTTGACGGTCTGGCCGCGCAGCGGCGAGACCTCCAGGGCCGGGGCCTTCTTGGCGGCCGGCGCCGCGGCGGCGGGAGCCGGAGCGGCAGCGGCGGCCTTCGCGGCCTCGGCGGCGGCGATGACGTCCTGCTTGCGGATACGACCGCCGACGCCGGTGCCCTTGACGGAAGCCAGGTCGACGCCGTTCTCGGCGGCGAGCTTGCGCACCAGCGGGGTCACGTACGCACCCTCGTCGGTGGCCTGGGCGGCAGGAGCCGGGGTGACCGGGGCGGGTGCGGCGACCGGCGCGGGAGCCGGAGCGGCGGGCGCGGCCGGAGCCGGGGCCGCTGGCTGGACCGGAGCCGGGGCGGCGGCGGCCGGAGCCGCGGGAGCCGGAGCGGCCGGAGCAGCGGGCGCCGGAGCGGCAGGGGCGGCAGGGGCGGGTGCCGGGGCGGCCGGAGCCGCGGGCGCGGCGGCGGCGGGAGCGGCACCGGGCGCACCGATGACGGCGAGCTTGGCGCCGACCTCGGCGGTCTCGTCCTCGCCGACCACGATCTCCAGCAGGACGCCGGCCACCGGCGCGGGGATCTCGGTGTCGACCTTGTCGGTGGAGACCTCGAGCAGCGGCTCGTCCTCCGCGACCTCCTCGCCGACCTGCTTCAGCCAGCGGGTGACGGTGCCCTCGGTGACCGACTCGCCCAGCGCGGGCAGCACGACGTCGGTGCCGGAGGCGCCGCCGGCCGGGGCAGCGGCAGGGGCGGGGGCGGCGGGCGCCGGAGCCGCGGGGGCCTCGGCGACCGGAGCCGGCGCGGCGGGGGCCTCGGCGGCAGCCGGGGCGGGGGCGGCGGCGGGCGCGCCCGTGCCGTCGTCGATGACGGCCAGCTCGGCGCCGACCTCGACCGTCTCGTCCTCGGCGACCTTGATGGACGCCAGCACACCGGCGGCGGGGGAGGGGATCTCGGTGTCGACCTTGTCGGTCGACACCTCCAGCAGCGGCTCGTCGGCCTCGACGCGCTCGCCCTCGGCCTTCAGCCAGCGGGTGACAGTGCCCTCGGTGACGCTCTCACCGAGCGCCGGAAGGGTTACGGAAACCGCCATGGTTTCTGTTGCTCCTTACGATGGGATCTCCCCGGTCCGAGCGGTGTCGAGAGCCCGGGGAGGGTGCGGAAGTCTGTGGTCGTCGCGCCCAGGTGCGACGCGGTGACTGAGATCGGCGCGAGCCGGATCAGTCGTGCGAGTGCAGGGGCTTGCCCGCGAGGGCCAGGTGGGCCTCGCCCATTGCCTCGTTCTGCGTCGGGTGGGCGTGGATGAGCTGCGCCACCTCGGCGGGCAGCGCCTCCCAGTTGTAGATCAGCTGGGCTTCGCCGACCTGCTCGCCCATACGGTCGCCGACCATGTGGACGCCGACCACGGCACCGTCCTTCACCTGGACGAGCTTGATCTCGCCCGCGGTGTTCAGGATCTTGCTCTTGCCGTTGCCCGCGAGGTTGTACTTCAGGGCGACGACCTTGTCCGCACCGTAGATCTCCTTGGCCTTGGCCTCGGTGATACCGACGGAGGCGACCTCCGGGTGGCAGTACGTCACCCGCGGCACGCCGTCGTAGTCGATCGGAACGGTCTTCAGACCGGCCAGACGCTCCGCCACCAGGATGCCCTCGGCGAAGCCGACGTGCGCGAGCTGGAGCGTGGGGACCAGGTCACCGACGGCGGAGATCGTCGGGACGTTCGTCCGCATGTACTCGTCGACCAGGACGTAGCCGCGGTCCATCGCGACGCCCTGCTCCTCGTAGCCGAGACCGGCCGAGACCGGGCCGCGGCCGACGGCGACGAGCAGGACCTCGGCCTCGAACTCCTTGCCGTCGGCGAGGGTGACCTTGACACCGTTCTGGGTGTACTCGGCCTTCGAGAAGAAGGTGCCCAGGTTGAACTTGATGCCGCGCTTGCGGAACGCGCGCTCAAGAAGCTTGGAGGAGTTCTCGTCCTCGACCGGGACGAGGTGCTTCAGGCCCTCGATGACCGTCACGTCGGTGCCGAAGGACTTCCACGCCGAGGCGAACTCGACGCCGATGACGCCGCCGCCGAGCACGATCGCGGACTGCGGGACGCGGTCCAGGACCAGCGCGTGGTCGGAGGAGATGATGCGGTTGCCGTCGATCTCCAGGCCGGGCAGCGACTTCGGCACGGAGCCGGTCGCCAGCAGCACGTGGCGGCCCTGGATGCGCTGGCCGTTCACGTCGACCGACGTCGGGGAGGACAGCCGGCCCTCACCCTCGATGTAGGTGACCTTGCGGGAGGCGATCAGCCCCTGAAGGCCCTTGTACAGGCCGGAGATCACGCCGTCCTTGTACTTGTGGACGGCCGCCACGTCGATGCCCTCGAAGGTGGCCTTGACGCCGAACTGCTCGCTCTCGCGGGCCTGGTCGGCGACCTCGCCGGCGTGCAGCAGGGCCTTGGTGGGGATGCACCCACGGTGCAGGCAGGTACCGCCGACCTTGTCCTTCTCGATCAGGGCGACGTCCAGGCCCAGCTGCGCTCCGCGCAGCGCCGCGGCGTAACCGCCGCTACCGCCGCCGAGGATCACTAGGTCGAAAACGGTGCTGGCGTCGTTCGCCACGTCACGTCCTCCATGCATGTGCGCCGTACGCCGGGCACCTTTGTCCCTTGCGGGTGGTTGACCGGTCGGTCGGCTGGTGTCCGGCCGCTCTTTCTTCGGCCCTGTGGTGGGGGCCCTGTCCTGCCGAGAACCCATCTTTGCACTTGTCGAGGGCGAGCGAGACGCCGGGCCGGTCTCTCGGACGTCTGATCCATCACGTCGACGGGGTACGGGCGCACCAGAACCTGCGGATTTCGTCGAGGGCGAAACCCTCGTGCGGCCGAACGGACGGCCCCGGGGCGGCGACGCCCCGGGGCCGTGCAACGGGCAGGGGCCTCAGCCCAGGTCGCCCGCCGCCGTCAGCTCGGCGAGCCGGACCAGGGTGCGGACCGCGGAACCGGTGCCGCCCTTGGGGGTGTAGCCGAAGGGACCCGCCTCGTTGAACGCCGGGCCGGCGATGTCGAGGTGCGCCCAGGTGATGCCCTCGCCGATGAACTCGCGCAGGAACAGGCCGGCGACCAGGCCACCGCCCATGCGCTCGCCCATGTTGGCGATGTCGGCGGTCGGGGAGTCCATGCCCTTGCGCAGGTGCTCGGGCAGCGGCATCGGCCAGGACTCCTCGCCGACCTCCTCGGCGGCCTCGACGATCGAGCCGCGGAACGCGTCGTCGTTGGCCATCACGCCGAAGGTGCGGCTGCCCAGGGCCAGCACCATCGCGCCGGTCAGCGTCGCCACGTCGACGATCGCGTCCGGCTTGTCCTCCGACGCCTTCCACAGCGCGTCGGCGAGGACCAGCCGGCCCTCGGCGTCCGTGTTGAGGACCTCGACGGTCTTGCCGCTGTACATGCGCAGCACGTCACCGGGACGGGTGGCGGAGCCGGACGGCATGTTCTCGGCCAGCGCGAGCCAGCCCGTGACGTTGACCTCCAGGCCCAGACGCGCGGCGGCGACCACCGCGGCGAAGACCGCCGCGGCACCGCTCATGTCGCACTTCATCGTCTCGTTGTGGCCGGCCGGCTTGAGGGAGATGCCGCCCGAGTCGTAGGTGATGCCCTTGCCGACGAAGGCCAGGGACTTCTTCGCCTTGGGGGAGGTGTACGACAGCTTCACCAGGCGGGGAGCGGCGGCCGAGCCCGCGCCGACGCCGAGGATGCCGCCGTAGCCGCCCTTCGCCAGAGCCTTCTCGTCGAGCACCTGCACCTTGATGCCGTGCTCCTTGCCGGCCGCGGTGGCGACCGCGGCGAAGGCTTCCGGAGTGAGGTCGTTCGGCGGGGTGTTGATGAGGTCGCGGGCGCGGTTGAGTTCCTCGGTGACGGTGGTGGCGCGCGCGACGGCCGCCTTGTACGCCGCGTCGCGGGGCTTGCCGCCGAGCAGGGCGGCCTCGGCCAGCGGGGCCTTGCCGTTCTTGGCGGCGCTGCCGCCCCGGCCCGTCTCCTTGTACGCGTCGAAGGCGTAGGCGCCCAGGCGGGCACCCTCGGCGACGGCACCCGCGTCGGCGGCGTCCGCGACCGGCAGGGCGAACGCGGCCTTCTTGGCCCCGGCGAGGGCGCGGGCGGCGACACCGGCGGCGCGGCGCAGCGCCTCGGCGGAGAACGACTCGTCCTTCTCCGGGACCGCTCCCAGGCCCACGGCCACTACGACGGGGGCCTTGAAACCGGAGGGTGCGGGCAGCTTGGTCACCTCGCCCTCGGCACCGGTGGCGCCGAGGGTCTCCAGGGTCGCGGCGAGCCCGCGGTCGTACGCCTTGTCCACGGCCTCGGCGCCCGGTGCGACGACCGGGCCCTTGGGGCCCTTCGCGACACCGACGACGATCGCGTCGGCCCGCAGACCGGACGCTGCGGCGGTGCTGAGAGTGAGAGCAGTCACGGTGGTGAAATCTCGCTTCCGTTGAAGTTGCTGTGGCCGAGTGGGGTTGGGTCGACCGGGCCCGACGGCTGACCCTAGAACCGGCCTGAGGGGCGGTCCTTGCCGGGGCCCTCGAAGGGACGGGCAAGTTCCCGGGACGAGCCTACGCTCGGGGCCGGGTTTCGCTCATTCCTGCGGACGTTCACCGTCTGGTGGCGCAGCGGCCGATTCTCGTCCCTCACTCCCCGTGTCCTGAGACACACTCATCGCGTTCTCGTGAGCGCAACGCTCACGTCTTCGCATCATTTCCACGGATTCTCCTCGGTCTCGACCAAAGGGCCGAAAGAGGATCTTTCGAGGGGGAGGGACAACACATGGCGCAGAGTGCGCACCGAAGGAGAAACGCGGCCGCCGTCGTGGCGGCCACCGGACTGCTCGCGCTGGGACTGGGGGCTCCCGGCGCCGCCGCGGCCACCACGCCGCGCATCGACCTCAAGGTCCTGGTCGTCGACAACGGCGGCGGCCAGGTCGGAGCCATCGCGGCCGAGCTGAAGAACACCGGCATCCCGTACACCACGGTCGACCTGTCCGACACGGGTCGCCCGACCATCGACGCGGCCTTCCTGAGCGACACCGTGAACGGCACGCCGCGGGCCAAGTACCAGGCCGTCGTCCTGCCGAACGAGGCGCCGTTCGGCCCGGGCTCCGCCGAGCAGACGGCCCTGGAGGCCTACGAGAAGACGTACGGGATCCCGCAGGTCGACGCCTACACCTGGGCGCACCCCGAGGTCGGGCTCGACTACACCGACCAGAGCGGCGGCTGGTCCGGCGTGCTCGACGGCGTGCGGACCCAGGTCACCACCGCCGGCCGGTCGGGCCCCTTCGGCTACCTCGACGGACCGCTGACCTTCGAGGACAACGACCCCGCGGTGCAGGAGAGTTACGGCTACGCCGCCCATCCGCGGGAGGGCTTCACCAGCTATCTGGACGCGCCCAGCGGCGGCAGCATGCTCGGCGAGTACGCGCACGACGGGCGCCGCGAACTCGTGGTGACCTTCGCGTACAACCAGTACCAGCAGCAGTTCAAGGTCCTGGCCCGCGGCATCGTCGAATGGCTCACCCAGGGCGTGCACCTCGGACAGAGCCGCAACTACTTCTCCGTCCACGTCGACGACGTCTTCGCGCCCGACGCCCGCTGGGACACCGGGCGGAACTGCACCCCAGGCGACATCGACTGCGTGGGCGGCGGCGAGGAGACCGCGCCGATCCGGATGACCGCGGACGACGCCGCCTACGCCGCCCAGTGGCAGCAGAGCAGCGGCTTCACGCTCGACATGGTGTTCAACGCGGGCTCCGGCGAGGAGTGGAAGACCGAGAACGGCGGGGCCGACCCGCTCGCGGCGAAACTGCTCGCCGACAAGGCCAAGTACCGCTGGGTGAACCACACCTACACCCACAAGTTCCTCGGCTGCGTCCAGGACACCACGACCGTGCCGTGGACCTGCGCCAAGAACGCGAACGGCTCGGTCCAGTACATGAGCCGCTCCGACATCTCGGCGGAGATCCGCAACAACTACAACTGGGCGGTCGGAAAGGGCCTCCCCGTCGACCGCACCGAACTGGTCACCGGTGAGCACTCGGGCCTGAAGACACTGCCCCAGCAGCCGGCCGACAACCCGAACCTCGCCGGCGCCCTCGCCGACAACGGCATCAAGTGGACCGGGTCCGACAACTCCCGCGAGCCCGCGCAGCGCGCGGTCGGCAACGCGCTGACCGTGCCCCGCTACCCGATGAACGTGTACTACAACGTCGGCACGGCGGCCGAGATGGCCGACGAGTACAACTGGATCTACACGTCCAAGGCCGACGGCGGCAGCGGCATCTGCGAGAACAACGCCACGTCCACCTGTCTGCCGGCACCGCTCGACACCGCCACCGGCTACGCCTCGTACATCGTCCCGCAGGAGGCCCGCATCGCGCTCGGGCACGCCATCGGCAACGACCCTCGCCCGCACTACGTCCACCAGTCCAACCTGGCCGAGGGCCGGATCCTGTACCCGGTCCTGGACAAGGTCCTCGACGGCTACAAGGCGATCTACGCCGACAACTCCCCGCTGGAGAACCCCCGCCAGAGCGCCGTCGGCACCGAGCTCCAGCGCCGGGCGGCCTGGCAGACCGCGGTCGCGAACGGCCGCGTCACCGCCTACCGGATCGGCACCACCGTCACCGTCACCGCCCCGTCCGGGACCCAGATCCCGGTGACGGCGCCCGAGGGGACCAAGAAGCAACTCCTCATCGGCACCAACGCGTTCGGGACGCCGTACGGGGGCAAGCGCTCGGCCTGGACCACGCCGGAGCTGCTGCAGTCCGCTCTCAAGCTCACCCTGCCCTCCGCCTAGGGCGGCAGCTCACCCGCACGACGCGCACCCCGGCCCGCAGCGGCCGGGGTGCGCTCCGAGCCGTGATCAGGGGGTCTGGGGGCGACGGTTCCCCCAGAACGAACAGGCACAGGGGGAACACGCATGATGCGCAACGGCCGTCATGTCACCATGCTCACCGAAGGAACCTATCCACATGTCCACGGCGGCGTCAGCACCTGGTGCGACCAGCTCGTCAAGGGCATGCCCGAGGTCGACTTCCATGTCGTCTCGCTCACCGGCAGCGGCCGCGAACCCGTGACCTGGGAGCTGCCGCCCAACATCTACCGGCACACCTCCGTCCCGACCTGGGGCCCGCGGCCGGGTCGGGCGCGGGCGCCACGCGGCCGGTCCCGGCGCCGGTTCGCCGAGGCGTACGAGCGTCTCCTGCTCGCCTTCCTCGACCCGGACACGTCCGAGGACTTCGGCGCGGCACTGTACGAACTGGCCGAACTCGCCCGCGCGGGAGGTCTGTCGGCGGCCCTGCGCACCGAGGACGCGCTGCGCTCGCTCATGTGGATCTGGACGCTGCCGCACCTGCCGACGGCCGAGGCCCATCCCACCGTCCACGACGCGCTGACCGCGACGGACCTGCTGGAACACGCGCTGCGCCCGCTCGGCGTCCGCATCCCCGAGGACTGTGTGGCACACGCCGTCAGCAGCGGTCTCGCCACCCTGCCCGCGCTGGCCGCGCACCACCTCGACGGCGTCCCGTTCCTGCTCACCGAGCACGGCATCTATCTGCGCGAGCGCTACCTCGGCTACCGCGGTGACGAACAGCGCTGGCCCGTCAAGGCGTTCATGCTCGCCTTCTACCGCGAGCTGAACTCCCTGGGCTACCGGGCCGCCGACCTGATCACGCCGTGCAACCAGTACAACCGCCGCTGGGAGGAGCGCGGCGGCGCCGACTCCGACCGGATCCGCACGGTCTACAACGGCGTCGACCCGCACGCCTTCCCGCACGCCGGACCCGAACCCGACGTCCCCACCCTCACCTGGTGCGGCCGCGTCGACCCCATCAAGGACCTGGAGACCCTGCTGCGGGCGTACGCCATGGTGCGCGCCGAGCTCCCCGAGACCCGGCTCAGGCTGTTCGGACCGGTCCCGCCCGGCGGGGAGGCCTACCGCACCCGCCTGGAGAAACTCGCCGCCGAGCTGGGCGTGACGGACGGGCTGACCTTCGAGGGCCGCATCAGCGAGGTGTGGCGTGCGTACGCCGCGGGTCATGTCGTGATGCTCTCCTCCATCTCCGAGGGCTTCCCCTTCTCGATCATCGAGGCGATGTCCTGCGGCCGTACGACGGTGTCGACGGACGTCGGCGGGGTGCGCGAGGCGGTCGGCGACACCGGTCTCGTGGTCCCGCCCCGCGAACCCGAGAAGATGGCCGCGGCGGTCCTCACCCTGCTGTGCGACGACGAACGGCGCCGGGAACTGGGCGAGTTGTCCCGCAGCCGGGTGATCGACCGGTTCACGCTGCGCCGCTCCGTGGACGCCTTCCGGACGATCTACCAGGAGCTCGCCGGGCAGCCCGAGGTGTACGAGCCCGCCGTCGAGACCGTCGCCGACTGGACCGTCGAACTGCGCGACCCCTGGTACCAGGCCGTCGCCACGGACGGGACCGGCTGGTGAGCGAATCGCTGCAGGTGCCGCCCGGCGCCCACGAGGAGACCCTGTCCCAGGTGCCCCGGCAGCGCCGCTCGCCGAGCTGGGCGGGGCCCGACCCGGTCGAGGAACTCGCCGGACGGCTGGAGGAGTTCATCGCGTCCGCCGTGCACCCGGACGAGGTGGCCGCCCTGCTCGAGTCCGACGGCATGTCGGACGGCCGGATCCGCGAGCACTACGGCGTGGAGAACTCCTTCGCCCTTGCCGAGCAGTTGTACGCGCGGGTCGACCGCCACTACCCGGAGCCGGCCGCTCCCGCCCGCGACCCGTGGGCTGTCGGACTGTTGGCGTGTCTGCTGCGGGGCGTCGTGTTCGCCCTCCCGGCACTCGCCTATGTCCTCGGGGCGCCGCTCCTGGCCGGCCCGAAGGACGCGTTCGGGCTCCCCGCCGGGACCGTCCCGCTGCTCGCCGGCGCACTGTGCGGCTGGACCTGGAACCAGGGACTGGCCCACCGGGCGTACTCCTGGCTGGGCCTCGGCGACCGGTCCGCCGCCCGCCGCAGCCTGCTCCTCGGCGCGCCGGCGGGCGCACTGCTCGGCGCCCTGGTCGCCGTGGCGGTGGCGGGCACCGCCCATCCCGCCGCGGCGGTCTTCGCCACCGGGCAGTCCTGCTATCTGGGCGCGGCCACCGTCCTGCTGGTGACGGGCCGCGAACGCGCCCTGCTGATCGCCCTGCTGCCGATGACGGCGGGCGCGCTCCTGGACCTGGCGCACCCGGTGCCCGGGCCCGTCGGATGCCTTCTGCTGCTGGGCTCCCTGGCCGCGGTGGTGGCCCTCGCGCTGCGCGAAGTCGCCCCCGCCGTCAAGGAGTCGGGCGGCGGCACATGGACGGCGGGTCTCGTCGCGCTGCTGCCCTTCGGGGCGTTCGGCGCGGCACCACGCCGGACGCGCACCGCGGCACCCGGGCTCGCCGGCTCCGTGCCGTACGCCTCGTTCGGCCTGGGCAGCGGGGTCCTCGTGCTGTACGCGGCGCTCGCGGACGTCCTGGCGGGCGGGCGCAGCGCGGTGGCGGCACCCGCCGCCGTGGCGCTCACCCTCAGCATGGGGCCCGCCGAATGGCTGCTGCACCGCTTCCGCGGCGGGAGCCTCGCGGGACTGCGCTCCAGCAGCACGCCGAGAGCGTTCCGGCGCAGCACGGCACGCACGGCGGCCGTGTGCCTGGCGGGCTACCTGGCCGTGCTGCTCGGCCTCGCCCTCGCCATCTCCGCCGCGTGGCCGCACGGACCGGGCCTCGGCGGGGTACGCCTGGCCGCACTGCTCCTGCTGGGGGTGGTCCTGTGGACGGGGCTGCTGCTCCAGTCGTTCGGCGCCGTCGTCGGCGCGGCGTCGGTCTGCTGCGCGGCGGCGCTCGCCCAGACGGCCGGGCCCGTCACGCACCCGGGCGGCCCGCACTGGGTGGCGGCGGCCGTGTACGGCGCGGCGGCCGCGGCACAGGCCGGGCTCGTCTGCAGGCTGCTGGGAAGGGCGACCGCGCACCGATGAACACCGAGGGCACCCTGCTGGTGCCGTACTACGAGCACCCCCGTGTCCGCCCCGCCGCATGGGAGGCGCTCCGCGCCGCCGCGCCCCGCCTGCACGGCGTCGTCCTGAACCCGGCCGACGGCCCCGGCGAGCACCCCGACGGGGCCTTCGCCGAGATCGCCGGGCGGCTGCGCGCGGCCGGCGTCCGGGTGCTCGGGTACGTCGACACGGGCTACGGCCGCAGACCGCGCGCCGAGGTCGTGCACGAACTGTCCCGGCACCGTGCCTGGTACCGGGCCGACGGCGCGTTCCTCGACCAGGCCGCCGCGTCCGACGCCGAGTTCGACCACTACCGGCGGCTCGCCACGGACGCCCGGGAGCTGGGCTGCGGCACCCTCGTCCTCAACCACGGCACGGCTCCGCACCCCGCGTACGGCGGCATCGCCGACGTGCTCGTCACCTTCGAGGGCGGGTGGGACACCTATCGCGGTGGCCCGCTGCCGCCGTGGACGGGGACCGGCGCGCGGGTGTGCCATCTCGTCCACGGGGTGCCCGCGGGCACCGACGTGGCGGCGCGCGCCCGGGACCGGGGCGCCGCACTGCACTGCGCGGTCCCCGGGACCGGTGCCCACCCGTGGGGCACCCTTCCGTACGGCCTGGAGCCCGCCCCGCCGTCCGCCGACGGATGACCGGGGCCGCTTCCGGTACGGCCGGTCAGTAATAAGAGGGAGCGGGCGGCGGCGCGGGGACGGCGGCGGGCGTGCCGAGCCCCAGACCCGTGACCGCCGTCCCGGCCACCCGGTCGGCCAGGGAACGGCCGGCCGGCGCCAGCACGGGCAGCGCGTTGAGGAGGAAGACGACGACGGCGACGGCCCACACCAGCACCGAGAGCACGAACTCGCCCTCGACCAGCAGGACACAGGCCAGCGCGTACACGGCGACGTCGGCCGTCGTCGTCACGGCGGCCCGCAGCGCCGCCCGGCGCGGCCGGCTCGGTGCCACCTTGAGCCCGAGCAGCGCCTTGCCGAGCGTCCGCCCGGTCAGGGCGAGCGCCGCCCACTGGTAGAGGAAGGTGGCGATCACCAGCAGTCCGAAGGCCTGCTCCACGTCCCGGACCACCTTGCGCCACAGGGACAGCCCGAAGCCCTCGGAGGCGTCGAGGACGTCGCCGCGCGAGGTGAGGATGTCCCAGCCGCCCCGTGTCGCCAGGTCCGGCACGTCCGTCACGAGTGCCGAGATCCGGTGGAAGGTGAGCACGGCCAGCGCGGACGCCGCCGCGAGCACCAGTGCGAAGTCGATGAACCAGGCCATGAAACGCCGAGTCTTCGGCACAGACGTCCCCCGATCACGATCCGTGTCTGTTCGGCGGCTCAGACTAGTGGGGGCGGCGGGGCACGAGAGCCGTTCTCCGGGGTTCGTTCCACCGTGGTGACAGTGGTGACGCAACGGCGATCCGAGCGGTGCGGGAAGGGCCGGGCGGGGTGTGGTGTCAGCCCAGCGACACAACGACGAGCGCGGTCGTCGCTGCCGTCTCGGCGAGGCCGCCGAACACGTCACCGGTGATGCCGCCGAAGCGGCGCGTGCAGTGCCGCAACAGCAGTTCGGCCGTCGCGCAGGCGGCGGCCACCGCCACCGCGGCGCGCGCCGGGTCGTACGTCCCCAGCAGCGTGCCCGCGCCCGCCGCCGCGGCGACGACCGCCGCCGTCACGAGCAGGGCGCCGCGCACCGGCACGGTGCCCGCGACCGCCGCGCCCAGACCCTCGGGACGGGCCGGCGGCACGCCCGTGCGAGCGGCCAGCGTGAGCGCGAGCCGCGCCGAGACCGCGGAGACGACCGCCGCGAGGACGCCCCGGGCCCACGAGGCGTCGTAGGCCTGGAAGAGCGCGGCCACCTGGGCGAGCAGCACGAACAGCAGGGTGATCACACCGAACGGGCCGATGTCCGACTGCTTCATGATCCGCAGCGCGTCCTCGGCGGGTTTGCCGCTGCCGAGCCCGTCCGCGGTGTCGGCGAGGCCGTCGAGGTGCAGGCCGCGGGTCAGCGCGGCCGGTACGGCGGCACTCGCCACGGCGGCGAGCAGCGGTCCCGCGCCCATGGCCAGCAGGGCCACGCCGAGCAGGGCGGCGCCCGCCCCGACCACCAGACCGGCCAGGGGCGCGCACAGCATTCCGCCCCGGGCGGCGGCACGGTCCCAGCGGGTCACCTTCACGGGGAGCACGGTGAGCGTGCCGAAGGCGAAGCGGAGGCCGTCGGAGAGCGAGGACTTGGGCGCGGTCGTGGACACCGGCGCAGAGTACCCGGGCGCTCCGCCGGCGAAGGAGGCGGCCGCAGACCTCGCACGCGGTCCCCGGGGCAGGCTCGAAATCTCGGCCGGAAAAGCACGTCGACCGAGGCGGTCGTCGCGAACAAGTGCGGCCATACACCAGTAAAGTGCGCATATGGGTCACTGGTTGTACCGGAACTTCGTCGAGCCGGGGAAGCTGCCCCTGCTGCTGGCACTGACCTCGTTCGTCCTGACCTTCGTGATCACCCGTGTCATCGTCCGGCTCATCCGCGCCGGCAAGGGTCCCTTCCGCAACGTCCAGGCCGGGAACCTGCACATCCACCACGTGGTGCCGGGCGTCGTGCTGACGGTGATCGGCGGCTTCGGCGCGGTGGCCAGCAGCCGGTACGGGTTCGGCGCCTGCGCCTGCGCCGTGGTGTTCGGGATCGGCGCGGGCCTGGTGCTCGACGAGTTCGCGCTGATCCTGCACCTCCACGACGTCTACTGGACCGAGGAGGGCCGCAAGAGCGTCGAGGTCGTGGTGGTCACGGCCGCCCTCGTCGGCCTCGTGCTCAGCGGGTTCTCGCCGTTCGGCGTCAACGACCTCACCGACCAGGAACTCCAGGACCGCGGCAGTGTCATCGCCACCGTCGCCGTGAACTTCCTCTTCGCCCTGCTCGCCCTCAGCAAGGGCAAGGCCCGCACCGCGATCTTCGGCGTGGTCGTCCCGTTCGTCGCCCTGATCGGGGCGATCCGGCTGGCCCGCCCCGGCTCACCGTGGGCCAAGCGCTTCTACCGCAGACGGCCGCACGCCCGTGCCAGATCGAGCCTGCGCGCCTACCACCACGACCGCCGCTGGCTCGGTCCCAGCCGCAGGCTTCAGGACTGGATCGGCGGCAAACCCGATCCCGATGCCGAACCTGCCCGTTCCCTGCCCGGCCGCCACTGACGTACCTCGGAGACCCCGCACACGACCAGCACCGCGACGATGGCCGCGAGGTGTTCCTTGCCGGCCAGGTTCTCCTTCAGCAGTACCTCGACCACCATCGCCCCGGTCACCGCCGTCGCCGTCGCGTACGCCCGGTAGCGCCAGCCGAGGAAGACGGCCAGGCCCACCACCGCCGCCGACGGCCCGGCGTCGACGACCCGGGCGTCCGCACCGGGCAGCCCCAGCGCGCTCTGCGGACCCAGTGCGATGGCCGTCCGCGCGTAGAGCGTCCCGGCCAGTGTGGCGAGGTAGGCGACGGCCGGCGTACGCCACCGGCCCAGACAGATCTCGGCGATCCCGAACACCAGCAGGATCTGTACGAGCGCACCCCACACCGGCAGGTCCAGCGCCGGGACGAAGAGGGACAGCGGGGTGCGCAGCAGGGCGAGCCACAGCGGGTCCTCGGCCCGCACGGCACCGACGTTCTGCACGAACCGGTAGCCCCAGGACCGGTTCTGGGCGAACTGGAAGGCCGCCGTCAGGCAGACCGCCGCCACCGTCATGGGGGCCGCCCGCCACTGCCTCGCCGCGAGGGTCCGGCGCACGGTGTCGTACAGCGCCCCCCATTCCGCACGGGCCCAGCGGGCGGGCCGGCTCATCCGGCAGCCCCCACGGCATCGCTCACGTCGCCCCCCGCCGGTGCGACTCCAAGTGCTGGCGATGGAGCCACTTCGGCAGCCCCGGTGCCTCCAGGAACCCTTCGGCACGCGCGGACGCGACACCGATGCGCAGCAGGTCCGCGCTCTTCTCGAACAGCAGGAACCTCGGCTCCCAGATGGGCCGGTACTTCGCGTTGGCGCGGTACAGCGACTCGATCTGCCACCAGCGGGAGAAGAAGCTGAGCAGCGAGCGCCACAGCCGCAGCACCGGTCCCGCGCCGAGCCGTGCGCCGCGCTCGAAGACGGACCGGAACATGGCGAAGTTGAGCGAGACCTGGGTGATCCCGATCTCCCGGGCGCGTCGCAGGAGTTCGATCACCATGAACTCCATCAGCCCGTTCTCGGACTCGCGGTCGCGTCGCATCAGATCGAGGGAGAGTCCGTGCGGGCCCCATGGCACGAAGGACAGCACCGCCCGCAACTCGCCTTCGGCGTCCGTGCAGTCGAGCATCACGCACCGTCCGTCCTCCGGGTCGCCGAGCCGGCCGAGCGCCATGCTGAACCCGCGCTCGGTCGCCCCGTCCCGCCAGTCGTCGGCGCGCCGCAGGAGGTGGGCCATCTCGTCGGCGGGAATGTCCTCGTGGCGCCTGATGCGGACCTGGTAGCCGGCCCGCTTCACCCGGTTGTAGGCCTGCCGCACGGTCCGCATGGCACGGCCTTCCAGAGTGAACTCGGAGGTCTCCACGATGGCTTCGTCGCCGAGCTCCAGCGCGTCGAGGCCGTGCCGCGAGTAGATCGTGCCCGCCTCCTCGCTCGCCCCCATCACCGCCGGGATCCAGCCGTGCGCACGGGCCTCGGCGAGCCAGGGCTCGATGGCACCGGGCCACGCCTCGGGATCGCCGAGCGGATCACCCGAGGCCAGCGAGACGCCGCCCACCACGCGGTACGCCACCGCCGCCTTGCCGGTCGGCGACCACACCACGCTCTTCTCCCGGCGCAGAGCGAAGTAGCCCAGGGAGTCCCGGTCGCCGTTCCGGTCGAGCAGCGCGCGCAGCCGCTTCTCGTCGTCCTCGGTGATCGGGTCGACCGCGCGGCGCGAGCGGAAGGCCGCGTAGAGAACGGCGAGGAGCAGCAGTGTGCTGAGCACGTTGATGGTGACGTTGACCCAGTTGGGGATCGCGATGCCGGGATAGTGGGAGTCGTCGGCGGCGACCGACACCAGGCGCAGCGTGCCGTAGCGCCAGCGGTCCAGGAACGACGAACGGTACGCGTCGTGCGCCTGGTTGGCGACCGTGACCAGCAGCGTGGCGAGCAGCGACGCCGCCAGCAGCCCGCCCACCGCGACGGCGGCGGCCAGCTTGGGGTTCGACCGGTCGCCCTTGGCGTAGAACTCCCGGCGGCCGACGACGAGCGAGCCCACGAAGGCCGCGGTCAGGGTGAGCGATACCCAGTTCTGCGCGTACCGGCGGATCTCCGGGAACGCCATCGCGACGGCGAACAGCAGCAGGAACAGGCCGCCGAGCACGAGGTTGAGGATCCACGCGGCCCGCTTGCGCCGGCGCATCGTGATGGCCAGGAACATCGTGAACACACCGGACGCGAAACCTGCCGTCAGCAGGTACGGCGTGAAGAAGTTCTCGGTGTTGTGGCGCCGTACGTCCTGTCCGAGCGACACCCACGCGGCGCTCAGGAAGTTGATGAAGGTGACGGCTCGCAGATACCAGACGGCGAAGGCGGCGGCCCGCCGTGAGGCGGGCGCGGACCGCCGGTCCCCGTCGGCCTGGCGGGCCGGCGCCCGTTCCTGCACGGCGGCAATTCGGGCATCTCCCATGAAGGGTGATGATATGGGCTGAGGTCGTGCGTGCGAGGGAGTGAGGTGTCGGGTGGTTCCCCTCGCTCCCAGTGGGACTGCATGCCAGAACTTTTCCCGCCCCGCCGCCCCTGTCCGTCCCGGACCCGGGACTCCGCCCCGGACCCCACTCCTCAGGCGTCGGAGGGGCTGAATCAGCCCGTCCGGCGCTTGAGGACGAGGCCGTTCAGGCCGATGCGGGGGTGCGGGGGCGGCAGCCCCCGGGACAAGGGACGGGCAGGGGCGGCGGGGCGAAAGAGGACCTGACCTGCAACGGCGCAAGGCCCGCCCCGACGGGAATCACCCCGAAGCAAGCCGCCCCGCTGGAACCGTCTACTCGGGGAGTTCCTCCTCCGACTCGGCCTCCGGCGCCTCCGAGGCCGCCACGTCCGGCTCCGGCTCCGCGGCCTCCGGCAGCTCCGCCGACAGCGCGGCCGCCGCCTGCACCAGAGGAAGGGCCAGCAGCGCACCCGCGCCCTCACCCACGATCACCCCGTGGTCGAGGAGTGGTTCGAGAGCCATCCGGTCCAGCGCCTTCGCCTGCGCCGGCTCCCCGCTGTTCTGCCCGGCCAGCCACCAGTCCGGCGCCCGGAAGGCGACCCGCTGCGCGACGAGGGCGCACGCGGCCGACACGACCCCGTCGAGGATCACGGGCATCTTGCGCACCGCGCTCTGCAGCAGGAACCCGGTCATCGCCGCGAGATCGGCGCCGCCGACCGTCGCGAGGAGCTGCAACTGGTCCCCGAGCACGGGCCGGGCCCGCCGCAGGGAGTCCCGCACGGCCGCGCACTTGCGCATCCACGCGAGGTCGTCGATGGCCTGACCGCCCCGCCCGGTCACGACGGACGCGTCGGTCCCGCACAGCGCGGCGACGAGTACGGCCGCCGCCGTGGTCCCGCCGACGCTGATGTCACCGAGGACCACGAGGTCGGTACCGGAGTCCGCCTCCTCGTCGGCGACGGCGACGCCCGCGCGGAACGCCGTCTCCGCCTCCTCCAGGGTGATCGCGTCCTCGACGTCGATCCGCCCGGAGCCCCGCCGCACCCGGTGCCGCACGACCTCGTCGGGCAGTCCCTCCGGGTCGCAGTCCAGCGACATGTCGACGACGCGCACCGGCACGCCGAGCCGCCGGGCCAGCACGGCCGCCGGGGTGGCGCCTTCCAGGACGGCCCGCACCAGTCGGTCGGCGGTGCCCGCCGGCCGCGCCGACACGTGCAGCGCGGCGATTCCGTGGTCACCCGCGAACAGCACCACGCGCGGCTGCTCGATCGGACGCACCGGTACCGCGGACTGTGCCGCCGCCAGCCACTCACCCAGGTCGTCGAGGCGGCCCAGTGCTCCGGGCGGCACGATCTGGCGTTCCCGGCGCGCCTCGGCGTCACGCCGCACACCGCCGTCGGGGCGCTCGATCAGATCGGTGAAGTCGTCGAGATTAAGCGAGCTCATTCGCCGAACAGTACCGGCACCGGTCGAACACGGCTGCGCCACGTCGTTGCGCCACGGAGTGCCACACGCTACGTACCTTTTGTATCGGATTGTCGTACACCTCGGATGCCCGGTCCGCCCCGGTGCGCCACCACCTCCCGCCACCTCGCCCCCGCTGTCCCGCCGACCCCGTCGTCCCGCCGCCCCAGGAGCGCCCATGCCCCGCACGCCGCAGTCGATCGCCGAGCGCCGCGCCGTCTACGCGGCCGAACTCGCCCGGGGCACCGACCGCTTCCACGAACCGCGCCGCCAGGACTGCCCGTGGTGCGGTTCCCGGCGGCTGCGCACCCGGCTGCGGACGCCGGACCTCGTGCAGCGCAAGCCCGGCACGTTCGTCGTGGACGAGTGCGGGGACTGCGCCCACGCGTTCCAGAACCCCCGGCTCACGGCGGAGGGACTGGCCTTCTACCAGCGGGACTTCGAGGACGACGCCCAAGAGCTTCTCCTGCTGCGGCAGCTCGCCCTACGGGGCCGCCGGAGCCGCCACCGGCTCGCCGCCCGCGCACTGCTGCCGCACGCCGAACCGGAGAGCTGGCTCGACGTCGGCACCGGGCACGGGCACTTCCCGGCCGCGGCCAAGGAGATCCACCCGTACACGGCCTTCGACGGGCTCGACCCCTCACGGCGCGTGGAGAAGGCGCGGGCGGCCGGCCGGGTGGAGGAGGCGCACCGCGGCCGGCTCACCGACCGCCGCGTCGCCGAGCGGCTGCGCGCCCGCTACGACGTCGTGAGCATGTTCCACCACCTGGAGCACACCGCCGACCCGCGCGCGGAACTGCGGGCCGCCATGACGGTCCTGCGGCCCGGTGGCCACCTGCTCGTCGAAGTCCCGGACCCCGAGAGCGCGTTCGGCACGCTGCTCGGCAAGTGGTGGGTGGCGCACGGTCAGCCGCGCCACCTCCACCTGATGCCCCTGCCCAACGTGATCGGCGAACTGGAGACGCTGGACTGCGAGATCGTCGCCACGGACTCCCGTGAACCCCACGCTCCCCACGACCTCTCCGGCGCTCTCGCGCTGGCCCTCGGCCACGCCCTGCCCGACCCGGACGCCCTGTGGCGTCCCTCTCCGCCGAGCCCGCTCCGGCATCGGCTGCACCGGGTGCTGACCAGGACGGCTGCCCCGGTGCTCGCCGTGTCGTCCGCCGTGGACCACGCCCTGGCCCCCGTCCTGCGCCGCACCCGCTTCTCCAACGCCTACCGCGTCATCGCCCGCAGACCGGACTGAGCCGTGGTCCGCGGTCAGCCGCGCAGCGTCAGGGACTGTCCCGCCACGACCAGCAGTACCTGCTCGCACTCACCGGCGAACGCCGTGTTCAGACGGCCGAGTTCGTCGCGGTAGCGGCGGCCGGACGCGGTGGCCGGGACGATCCCGGAGCCGACCTCGTTGGAGACCGCGACCAGGGTGCGGCGGGTGCGGCGGACCGCGTCGACGAGTTCCTCGACGCGGGCGCGCAGCTCACGTTCGCCGTCGTCGGCCCAGTCCGCGTCGTCCCAGGCGTTCACGGAGTCCATCGCGTCCGTCAGCCACAGCGACAGACAGTCGACGAGCAGCGGCGGGCCGTCCTCGGCGAGCAGGGGGACGAGATCGCAGGTCTCGGTGGTGCGCCAGGAGGCGGGGCGCCGGTCGCGGTGGAGGCTGACCCGGGACGCCCACTCGTCGTCCCCGTCGCGGGTGCCGCCCGTCGCGACGTACAGGACGTCGGGGAAGGACTCCAGGCGCCGCTCGGCCTCGACGGACTTGCCGGAACGCGCTCCGCCGAGGACCAGGGTGCGGCGCGGCACGTCCGGTACGTCCTCGTAGACGCCCACGTCGAGGGTGGTGCCGTCCGGTACCGCCCGGGCGCCCGCCGCCGCGAGCCGGCGCCGCAGCTCGGGCCCCGGCGGCACGTCGTGGTCGAGATGCACGGCGATCACGTCCGTCGTCGGGCCGACCGCACCGGCCGCACGCAGCTTCGCCAGGGCGTCGGGGCGTCCCACGACGTCGGCGAGCACCATGTCGTACACGTCGGTCTGTGCGTCCAGCCCGGCGGGTGCCGCGCCCGGCGGCAAATACAGCAGTCGCTGCCCGTCCGGTCCGGTCACCGCGTACCCCGTGCCGGGCGCGTCCATCGCCACCGCCCGCACCCGGTGCCCGGTCAGCAGCGCCAACTCCCGCCCGTCGGGCACCCGGCCGGGCTGCGGCAGTCCGGCCGGCACCTCGACGGGGGGTCCGTCGTGCGGGTGCGAGAGCAGCACCTGCCGTACGCCGCCCAGTGTGTGCCCGGCGCGGGCGGCCGCGAACGCGGCGCCGGGTGTGAGGTCGAGAAGGAGGGTGCCGTCCACGAGCAGCGCGGTCGCCGCCCGCGCGTTCTCGCCGAGCGCGGTCGCGCAGGACGCGCAGGGACAGTCGGGGCGGGGCAGTCCCTCGGGGGCGCCGGTGCCGAGCAGAGTCAGTTCCACGACATTGATTTTTCCGTGTCCCCGCAGGTCCTGCGCGTCCGGCTAGGCTTCGGGCTGGAGCCGGATCTTGTCCGGCTTCCGCTGTGCAGTGTGCTCACATCTTGGAGGCGTACGTGGCGGCATGGACGTGGCGGTTCGAGAAGTCCGACGGGACAGAGGTCCAACCCGCGGTGCAGCCCGAGGAGTTCACCACGCAGGGGGACGCCGAGTCCTGGATCGGTGAGGTGTGGAAGGACCTCGTGGAGGGTGGCGCCGACCAGGTGTTCCTCTTCGAGGACAGCACGCAGATCTACGGACCGATGAGTCTGCACGCCGATCCGGAGTAGGCCGGTCGGGGTTGCCGGGGCAGCACCCCGGCAACCCTCCCGGTCGGCGCGGCAGTCCCGACCGTCCCAAGCCCCCCGCACCCGCGCTCGGGGCGCTCGAAGGCTCTCGCCCCCCTGCACTCGCGAGGCCCGCACGGCCCTTCGCACGCGCCCGGGGCCTACTGCTCGCCCAGCGTCACCTCGACCGTCTCCTCGTGGTCGCCCCGCACGAAGGTCACCTTCGTCCGGTCGCCCGGCTTCAGGCCGGCGAGCGCCTCGGCGAGCGAGGTGATCGTGGTGATCTCCTCGTCGCCGACCCCGGTGATGACGTCACCGGCCCGGATGCCCGCCCTGTCGGCCGCGCCCCCGCTCGTCACGCCGGCCACGGCGACGCCCACGGGCTGGTAGTTGTCGTTGACGACCGTGCGGCCCGTGACCCCGAGCGCGGCCCGGCCCGACTCGGTGACCCTGCCGGACCTGACGATCTGGTCCGCGATCGTCTTCACCGTGGAGGCGGGGATCGCGAAGCCGATGCCGGGGGCCGCGCCCCCGCCGAGGTCCTGGGAGACGGCCGCGAGCGTGGGGATGCCGATGACCTCGCCGTCCAGGTTCACCAGCGCCCCGCCGCTGTTGCCGGGGTTGATCGCCGCCGACGTCTGCACCATGTTCGCGATCGTCGCCCCCGGCCCGCCGTCGCCCTCGCTGACGGTGCGTCCGATCGCGGACACGATTCCCTGGGTCACGCTGGACGACAGGCCGAGCGGTGACCCCATCGCCAGCACGATCTGGCCGACCTCGACCTTCGTCGAGTCCCCGAACGCCGCGGGTTTCAGCCCCGCGGGCACCTTGTCCAGCTCGACGACCGCCAGGTCCTGTTCCGGGTAGGAGTAGACGAGCGTCGCCGTCAGCTCGTCCTTGTCGTTGGCGACGGTGACCTTGAACGTCTTCTCGTTCCCGATCACGTGCGCGTTGGTGACGATGTGCCCCTTGTCGTCGTACACGACGCCCGACCCGAGGTCCTTGGACGCCTGGATCTGCACCACCGACGGCAGGACGTTCCTGATCACCTTCAGGTAGTCGTCCTGGAGGTCGTTGGTCACGCGCGGCGCCTGTGCCTGCGCCTGCGTGGTGATGCCGTCCTTCGTGGCGGAGGCGGAGCCGCCGGTGCAGCCGGAGAGCGACGCGGCCGACAGGAGGAGAGCCGTCAGGGCCGCGACGATGCGGGGGGCACGGGCTCGGGTGGGTGTGCGGGAGGCGCCACGGGAATCGGCCATGCCCGAAGTGTCCCTTTTCGGCTTGCGGGCCGACCCGTGATGCGCACCCGAACGGGTCGCTCAGCCACGCACTCCACACAGGTGCAGCAGCGCCGCCACCTGACGGTAGGGATCGGTCCGTCCGGCCCGCTCCTCGCAGGCCAGCAGTGTCTCCACGTCCGGTGGAAGGGCCGCCCCGTCCGCCGCCGTGTCCGTGAAGACCCGCACCCCGTACCAGGCGTGCAGCGGCGCACCGATCCCGGCCAGCGTCGCCGTCAGCGTGGCGAGCCGGTCGGCACGCACGTCGAGCCCGAGCCGGTTGGTGTAGGCGGTGGTGTCGAACGCGGTCAGCGTCGTCCCCCAGTCCCCGGACAGCCCGGGACGCATCGCCAGCGCGTCGGCGTTGCGGACGAGCAGCGAGAGCAGCCCGCCGGGCGCCAGCATCCGGGCCAGACCCGCCAGCAGCGCGTCCGGCTCCTCGACGTACATCAGGACGCCGTGGCACAGCACCACGTCGAAGCTGCCCGGCAGGAAGTGGACGCCCGTCTCCCGGCCGTCGCCCTCGATGAGGCGGACCCGGCCGCGGATGCCCTCGGGCTCGGCGGCCAGCGCCTCACGGGCCACGGCCAGCATCGTCGCGTCCTGTTCGAGCCCGGTCACCTGATGCCCGGCACGGGCCAGCCGCAGCGCCTGCGTGCCCTGGCCCATCCCGACGTCGAGGATCCGCAGCCGCCGCCCCACCGGGAAGCGTCCGGCTATCTGCTCGTCGAGCTGCCGGGCCACCAGCTCCTGTCGTACGACATCACGCAGGGCACCCAGCCTGTTCAGCCAGGCGTCCGCCGCGCCCCCGGAGAAAGACGTCGTGCTCAGGGCCGCTCTCCGCGCTTGACCTGCGGCTTCGGCAGCCGGAGTCGACGCATCTGGAGGGTGCGCATCAGTGCGTAGGGGACCGCGCCCTTCTTGGGCTGGTCAGGGAAGCGGGTGTTGAGCTGCTTCTTCAGACGGAACGCGATACCGATCGAGTCGAGCACGATCAGCACGATCACGACCAGCCAGAGCAGCAGCGCGATGTTCTGGAGCGAGCCGACCCGCACCATGCTGAGGACGAGGATGACCACCGCCAGCGGCAGGAAGAACTCGGCGATGCAGAACCGCGAGTCCACGAAATCGCGCGCGAAGCGGCGCACCGGCCCCTTGTCTCGGGCGGGCAGGTAACGCTCGTCGCCGCTGGCCAGCGCCTGGCGCTGCCGCTCCATCGCGGCGCGGCGGTCGTCGCGCTGCCGCTTGGCGGCCTCCTTGCGCGTCGTCGGCGTACTGGCGACGCTGCGGCGCTGGGTCTGGGCCTCACTGCGCTTGGGCGTGGGGCGACCCTTGGGGGCCTGCGGGTCACGGGGCTGCTTGGAGTCGGTCACCGGCGCCTTGTCGGCGGGGGCCTTCTCTTCCTTGGCACGGCTACGGAACACAAAACCCAAGGGTACGGGGTTCGCGGGCATGGACGTCGTGCGAGTGGGGAACGATCCGGCAACACCGTACGTCTGTAGTGGGACAGAGGGGACGTTGTGCCCGGGCCGACCCCGAGTGCCACCTACTCCCTGCGCCGGAGCGGTGCCGTACGCAGTCGTCCTTGGGGATGAGCGCATCCGTCCCCGAACAGTGCGGTAATGGATGCAGGGCCCGTACTGTGGGTTCTGTTGCAGTACCTGGAGCTGGAGTCCGTCAGAAGGGGGCGCGCGAAGCCCATGAGCGGTGTCATGAAGCGTATGGGGATGATCTTCCGCGCGAAGGCGAACAAGGCCCTTGACCGGGCCGAGGACCCGCGCGAGACCCTCGATTACTCGTACCAGAAGCAGCTGGAGCTGCTGCAGAAGGTGCGCCGTGGCGTCGCCGACGTGGCGACCTCCCGCAAGCGCCTGGAACTGCAGCTCAACCAGCTGCAGAACCAGTCCTCCAAGCTGGAGGACCAGGGCCGCAAGGCGCTCGCCCTCGGCCGTGAGGACCTGGCCCGCGAGGCCCTGTCCCGCCGCGCCGCCCTCCAGCAGCAGGTCACCGACCTGGAGACGCAGCACCAGACCCTCCAGGGCGAGGAGGAGAAGCTCACCCTCGCGGCCCAGCGGCTCCAGGCCAAGGTCGACGCCTTCCGTACGAAGAAGGAGACGATCAAGGCGACGTACACGGCGGCCCAGGCGCAGACCCGGATCGGGGAGGCCTTCTCCGGCATCTCCGAGGAGATGGGCGACGTGGGCCTTGCCATCCAGCGCGCCGAGGACAAGACCGCGCAGCTCCAGGCGCGCGCCGGCGCCATCGACGAACTCCTCGCCTCCGGTGCCCTCGACGACCAGTCCGGCATGGCCAAGGACGACATCCAGGCCGAGCTGGACCGGCTCTCCGGTGGTACGGATGTAGAGCTGGAACTGCAGCGCATGAAGGCGGAGCTGGCCGGCGGGTCCTCGCCGCAGCAGGCGATCGAGGGCGGCACGGGACAGCCCTCCCAGTCGCAGCAGCAGGACACACCCCGCTTCGACAAGCAGTGACCCACGCCTGAGGAGGGCGACATGATCGTACGGATCATGGGGGAGGGGCAGGTGAGGCTGGACGACGGCCACCTCACCGAACTGAACAAGCTGGACGACGAGCTGCTCACCGAACTGGAGGGCGGCGACGAGTCCGGCTTCCGCCGCACCCTGGTCGCCCTCCTGGAGGCGGTGCACCGCCTGGGCACTCCGCTCCCCGACGACTCGCTGGAGCCGTCGGACCTGATCCTCCCCTCGCCCGACGCGACCCTCGAAGAGGTCCGCGAGATGCTCAGCGACGACGGCCTGATCCCCGGCTGACCGGGACACCGCCGCGGGCGGGCTCCGGTCGTCCGCCCGACGTACGAGGCCGCCGGGCCGCCCGCACGACGGCGGCCGGGCGGTGCCTCCCGGGGCTCGGCACTCTTTCCGGCAGCGTGTGGTGCGCCCGGAGCGCACTGCTGCGGTGGCTTCCGGGGCCGTGGGCATTCCGGCCGGGGCTCGGCACTCTTTCCGGCAGCGTGTGGCGCGCCCGGAGCGCACTGCTGCGGTGGCTTCCGGGGCCGTGGGCATTCCGGCCGGAGCTCGGCACTCTTTCCGGCAGCGCGTCGCGCGCCCGTCGCGCACTGCTGCGGTGGCTTCCGGGGCCGAAGGCGTCCCGGCCGGACCCCGGCACTCGCTCCAGCAGCACGTCGCGCACTCCGTCTGCATTCCGGCGGGCGTCCGCGTCCACTCCGGCAGGCGTGTGGCACTCACCGCGACGGCAGGCCGGCGGGGTCCGCGCCCCTCCACCCGCAATCCGGCAGCGGTCGGCGCCCATTCCACCCGCGATCCGGATCCGGCAGCGGTCGGCGCCGATCCGCCACGCCTGCGGCCACTGCGCCGAGGCAGCGGCGGGTCCGACGGCCCCGCCGCTGCTCCCGCGGCACTCTCCCTCCGGCCGTCCGGCGCGCACTCCGCCGGTACCCCGGCAGGCAGGCGTACCGCAGGCCTCCGGCGTCCCCTCCCTAGGTACGTCGGCGAGTGCCCCGCGCCTGCTCCGGCGGCACGCCGGGTGGCGTCCGGCGCTCCCTACGGCAGGGTCCCGGTGCCCGCGGCGGCAGCACCCGTTCCAAGCCCGCCGGGGCCCCCGTACCGTAAAGCCGTGAGCACCATCGAGCGCACGAGGGACTGGCTCCGCGCGCACCCCCTCGCCCTGGACGCCGCCCTCGCCGCGGGCGTCCTCGTCAGCATGGTCGCGGGCTCCTTCGTCGACCCGCACGGCGAGAACGGCGCGAGCTGGGGCGCCCGCACCCCGGGCGCCCTCGGACTCACCCTGATGGTGCTCGGCGCCGCGGCCCTGGTCTTCCGCCGCCGCGCCCCGATGACCGTGCTCGCCGCCACCGTGGCCTTCTCCCTCGTCGAGCTGGTGACCGGCGACCCCCGCGCCCCCGTGGCGATGTCCGCCGTCGTCGCCCTCTACACGGTGGCCTCGACCACCGACCGCCCCACCACCTGGCGCGTCGGGCTGGTCACCATGACCGTCCTGACCGCGGTCGCGATGCTCGCCGGTCCGATGCCCTGGTACGCGCAGGAGAACCTCGGCATCTTCGCCTGGACCGGCATGGCCGCCGCCGCCGGGGACGCCGTGCGCAGCCGGCGCGCCTTCGTGCACGCGATCCGGGAGCGCGCCGAGCGTGCCGAGCGCACCCGTGAGGAGGAGGCGCGCCGCCGCGTCGCCGAGGAGCGGCTGAGGATCGCCCGCGACCTGCACGACGTCGTCGCCCACCACATCGCCCTCGTCAACGTGCAGGCCGGAGTCGCCGCGCACGTCATGGACAAGCGGCCCGACCAGGCGAAGGAGGCCCTGGCGCATGTGCGGGAGGCCAGCCGGTCCGCGCTCAACGAACTCCGCGCCACCGTGGGGCTGCTCAGGCAGTCCGGGGACCCCGAGGCGCCCACCGAGCCCGCTCCCGGCCTCGCCCGGCTCGACGAGCTCGCCGACACCTTCCGCAACGCGGGCATGCCCGTCGAGGTGGCCCGCAGCGACCAGGGCCTGAGCCTGCCCGCGGCCGTCGACCTCGCCGCCTACCGCGTCATCCAGGAAGCCCTGACGAATGTGCGCAAGCATGCGGGACCGGACGCGAAGGCCGAGGTCAGCGTCGTACGGGTGGGACCGAACGTGGAGGTCACGGTCCTCGACGGCGGGCCCGGAGGCGACGGTGAACCCGGCAGGCACGGCGGCGCCGCCGGGGACGAAGGACCCGGCCCGCACGACGGGACCGCAGAGGGCGGCGGCCACGGGCTGCTCGGCATGCGCGAGCGGGTCACCGCGCTCGGCGGCAGCTGCACGGCCGGTCCCCGTTACGGAGGCGGCTTCCGGGTCCATGCGATCCTTCCGGTCAAGAACCGCACGCCTGCCCTGGGGGACTCCGTATGACCATCCGCGTCGTGCTCGCCGACGACCAGGCGCTGTTGCGCAGCGCCTTCCGTGTGCTCGTCGACTCCGAGCCCGACATGGAGGTCGTGGGGGAGGCGTCCGACGGCGCGGAGGCGGTGCGGCTCACCCGCGACGAGCGCGCCGACGTGGTGCTGATGGACATCCGGATGCCGGGGACGGACGGTCTCGCCGCCACCCGGCTGATCACCGCCGACCCGGGGCTCGCGCACGTACGGGTGGTCATGCTGACGACCTTCGAGGTCGACGAGTACGTGGTGCAGTCGCTGCGGGCCGGCGCGTCCGGTTTCCTCGGCAAGGGGGCCGAGCCCGAGGAGCTCCTGAACGCCATCCGGATCGCGGCCGGCGGCGAGGCGCTGCTGTCCCCGGCGGCCACCAAGGGACTGATCGCGAAGTTCCTCGCCCAGGGCGACGGCGCGGACGACGAGCGGGACCCCGCCCGCGGCGAACGGCTCGCCGCGCTGACCGGGCGCGAGCGCGAGGTGCTCGTGCAGGTGGCGGGCGGTCACTCCAACGACGAGATCGCCGAGCGCCTCGAGGTCAGCCCGCTCACGGTGAAGACGCACGTCAACCGGGCCATGGCGAAGCTCGGCGCGCGAGACCGGGCGCAGCTGGTCGTCATCGCGTACGAGTCCGGGCTGGTCCGTCCACGGGTGGACTGAACTCCACCCCTACGGCTGATGTCGATCATCGCTCCCTCCTTCGGCAAGGAGCGCCGCGCCCGGAAGAAGGCGGCGCAGCGGGCGAAGAAGGCCGGGGAACCGCCCCGGCAGGCCTGCGAGGAGCCGGCGCCGGCCCAGGTCTGACCCGTACGACGCCGAAGGGGCGCTCCTCCACCGGAGGGGCGCCCCTTTCGCGCGCACATGGGACCTACGGGAGGGCCAGCATCCGCTCCAGCGCGAGCTTGGCGAACTGCTCCGTCTCGCGGTCCACCTCGATGCGGTTGACCAGGTTTCCCTCGGCGAGCGACTCCAGCGTCCAGACCAGGTGCGGCAGGTCGATGCGGTTCATCGTCGAGCAGAAGCAGACCGTCTTGTCGAGGAACACGATCTCCTTGTCCTCGGACGCGAAGCGGTTCGCCAGTCGCCGTACGAGGTTGAGCTCCGTGCCGATCGCCCACTTCGAGCCGGCCGGGGCCGCCTCCAGGGCCTTGATGATGTACTCCGTGGAGCCCACGTAGTCGGCCGCGGCGACCACTTCGTGCTTGCATTCGGGGTGGACGAGGACGTTCACGCCGGGGATGCGCTCGCGCACGTCGTTCACCGAGTCCAGCGAGAAGCGGCCGTGCACCGAGCAGTGGCCCCGCCACAGGATCATCTTCGCGTCGCGCAGCTGCTCGGCCGTGAGCCCGCCGTTCGGCTTGTGCGGGTTGTAGACGACGCAGTCGTCGAGGGACATGCCCATGTCGCGGACGGCGGTGTTGCGGCCCAGGTGCTGGTCGGGCAGGAAGAGCACCTTCGACCCCTGCTCGAAGGCCCAGTCCAGCGCGCGCCGGGCGTTCGACGACGTGCAGATGGTGCCGCCGTGCTTGCCGGTGAACGCCTTGATGTCCGCGGAGGAGTTCATGTAGGAGACGGGCACCACCTGATCGGCGACGCCGGCCTCGGTGAGCACGTCCCAGCACTCGGCGACCTGTTCGGCGGTGGCCATGTCGGCCATCGAGCAGCCGGCCGCGAGGTCGGGCAGGACGACCTTCTGGTCGTCGCCGGTGAGGATGTCGGCGGACTCGGCCATGAAGTGCACACCGCAGAAGACGATGTACTCCGCCTGCGGGCGGGCGGCCGCGTCCCGGGCCAGCTTGAAGGAGTCGCCCGTGACGTCCGCGAACTGGATGACCTCGTCGCGCTGGTAGTGGTGGCCGAGCACGAAGACCTTGTCGCCGAGCTTCTCCTTGGCCGCGCGGGCACGCTCGACCAGGTCGGGGTCGGACGGCGAGGGCAGGTCGCCGGGACACTCGACGCCTCGCTCGCTCTTCGGGTCGGCCTCACGGCCGAGCAGCAGCAGGGCGAGGGGCGTCGGCTGTACGTCGAGCTCCTGGGTCTGGGCGGTGGTCACGACACGCACCCTTTCTGTTCTGCGGCTCGCCGGGCCCGTAGGTGCGGGTCCGGCGGGACAAAGCCTTTTCGTCGAATTGACGCTATCTATCATAACCCCTTCACGTCACGTTGACGATGTCCATTGCGTCGATGTGACGTGAATCCCGGTCGCCTCGACGGCAGGTGACACGGAGGTGTCGATGGGGTTGTCCACAGGGCGCTGTCCGCACGCAGGGGCATGTGCGAGCATGAATACGGAAAGGCAGAAAAGACGCGCGCACGGCCCGGAATGAATCCGCGGCCCCGCCGGTTGCAACCGTCGGCAAGCAGTCTCCGTACAACCCGGGAGAGAAGCAGATGTCCGTATCGGACGAGACCACCACCGTGAGCGACGGCATCATCCTGTCCGACGCCGCAGCGGCCAAGGTCAAGGCCCTGCTCGACCAGGAAGGCCGCGACGATCTGGCGCTGCGCGTCGCCGTTCAGCCCGGTGGCTGCTCCGGCCTGCGCTACCAGCTCTTCTTCGACGAGCGCTCCCTCGACGGCGACGTCGTGAAGGACTTCGGCGGCGTCAAGGTCGTCACCGACCGCATGAGCGCTCCGTACCTGGGCGGCGCGTCCATCGACTTCGTGGACACCATCGAGAAGCAGGGCTTCACGATCGACAACCCGAACGCGACGGGCTCCTGCGCCTGCGGCGACTCCTTCAGCTGAGCCTCCCGGGACGGCGGCGCGAGCCCGCCGTCCTCGGCCGGGACCACCGGGCGCGCGGCGAAGGCCGCGGCGGGCAGGGCCGGACACGCAGCGGCGTGCGCGGCCCGCACCGGATCCGGTCGTCCGGACACGTACGAAGGCGGCGTCCCCCTCCGACAGGGACGCCGCCTTCGTGTGTCCGAAGCCGTCGTGACCGCTACCGCGGCCCCGCGGACCCGGCCCCGGAAACCTCCGGCACGGTGACCTTCCCCTCCGGAATGCGCTTGCCGTCCGTCCCCACGACCTCGCGATCGCCGAGCGGCGCGTCCAGGTGCACCGTCTTCTGGTAGATCTTGGCGATGAGGATGCAGACCTTGCCCTTCCAGGGCGTCTCGGTGACCTTCACGGTCACCTTGTCGGAGCTCTCGCTCGCCGACACCGCGTAGTCGGCGCACACCCCGCCCGTGAAGCTGACCGTCAGGTCCTTGCCGTCGACGGTGTAGCCCTCCACCGCGACGTCACGGGTGGCCGGAGCCGAGGTCGGCTCGTCGCCCCGCGGCGTCGGCGCGGGACTCGGCTGCCCGGTCGAACCGCCGGACGGCGCGGGCGAGGCCAGATACCGCGGCTCGACCGCCGGGTGCGTCACCGTGAAGGCGTCTCCCGCCCCCTGCGTCCGCACCTCGAACAGCCAGGACGGCACCAGCGCCTGCCGTCCGTCGGCGACGCGCGCCGCCAGCCCGAAGACGGCCTTCTCGACGGTCGTCGTCTGCGTAGCCGGCAGCGTCGTCGCGTGCTCGCACGGCTTCTCGTCGCGGTCCTTGAGCGGTACGGGGCTGGCGCAGCCGCCGATGCCCTTGCGCCCGCCGCCCGGTGCCGCCGCCGAACCGCCGTTCATCAGGTCGAGGGTCTTCTGCGCCCCGAGGACCGGGTAGGTGTCGCCCTTCACCGGCGCCTTCAGCTGCCCGCTGCCGCTGACGACCGTGCCCTCGGAACCGATCTGGAGCCCGGTGGCCCAGCCGTACGTGGGGAGCCCGCCGACCTTCGGGTCCGCGTTCACCACGCGCACCCGGTCGTCGTTCATGAGCTGGGTCGCGTCCAGCTTCGCGTCGTCCTGCCCGACGGCCTTCAGCACCGGAGCGGCCGCCTTCTTGGCCTCCTCCTCGCTCACCGCCCCCGGACGCATCCCGGCCAGGCCGCTGGAGCCGACCGGTACGCAGCGCTTGCCCTTGGGGCAGTTGTCGGTCCCGGGGACGAACGAGCTGTACGTCCAGGTCCCGGGCGCCGCCCGGTTCACCTGGAGGTGGGGCTCGCCGGCGTCCTTGGTGACGCCGACCTTCCAGACGTCCCCGGCCGCCCTCGGCGTGCCCTTCAGGCCGAGGGCCTTCGCGAGCCGGGCCACCTCGGCACCGGTCACCTCGCCCTTCGCCCAGTACACGGGCGACGAGTCCGGCCCGTCGGGCAGCTCGCCGTCCGCGCGGTAGGTCACGCCGTACGGGTTCGGTTCGCCGGGCGCGATGCCGTTCGTGCCGCCGTCGGACCCCGAGCCGCTCGCGGCTCCCTCCGAGTAGCCGTCCAGCGCGAGGGGCGGGGGAGTGCCGTCACCCCCTGGGGCCCCGGACCCCTGGCCGCTCCCGCGGCCGGACGCGGTCGCCGCGAAGTACGCGCCGCCGCCCCCGACGAGCAGTACCGCCGCCGCGACCGAGGCGATGACCACGGGGGATCGCCGGGCGCGTGGGCCGCCGGGCTCCGTGTCCTCGACGGGACCCTCGGCAGGCCCCTCGGCGGGAGGGGTCGCGTCGTTGTCGGGTCGCTCGGTGCTCACCGCATCGCTCCTTCGGCTCTGCTGCTGTCCCATGACCCGGCCCTGCCAAAAACGGGCTCTGGTGGGTCGTATACCGCATCCCCTTTACGGGGGACAGCGATGGGACGCGCCGGGGGAGCGTGCGGTTCCCTGCGGGCGCCCTCCGAAATTCACCTGTTCGGCGGCGCCCGGTCGCGTGGAAGGGATCAGTCGCCGTAGTCGGACATCGCGTCCAGCAGCCGTGCGGAGGCGGGCGGCACCGTGACCCCGTGGATGCGCGCGGGGGAGACGGGGCTGGCGGCCGTGGGGGCGGGGGCGGACCAGTGCCGGACCATCCGGGCGCAGTCGCCGCGCAGCGTCGCCAGATCGCCTTCGAGTTCACTCACCGGGCCGAGCGGGGCGGGGCCGTGGACCTTGAGGTTCGTCATACCGGAACCGTATGCACCGATGCCGTCACGAAGAAAGATCTACTATCGGGTAGTTTTGCCCGCTTCAGAGGGTGCGCCCCGACCGGGTAGCGTGAACTGTCAACGCAGTCGTCACCCACGACTCTCTTCCGAAGAGCGCTTCGCGCGCCCTCCTTCCATTCCCTCGCAGGAGCGTGTCCCAGCCGTGCGTATCGCAGTCACCGGCTCCATCGCCACCGACCACCTCATGACTTTCCCCGGCAGGTTCGCCGACCAGCTCGTCGCCGACCAGCTGCACACGGTCTCCCTCTCCTTCCTCGTCGACAACCTCGACGTGCGCCGGGGCGGGGTCGGCGCGAACATCGCCTTCGGCATGGGCCAGCTCGGCACCCGGCCGATCCTGGTCGGGGCCGCGGGCTCCGACTTCGACGAGTACCGCGCCTGGCTGGACCGGCACGGCGTCGACACCGGCTCGGTCCGCATCTCCGAGGTTCTGCACACCGCGCGCTTCGTGTGCACCACCGACGCCGACCACAACCAGATCGGCTCCTTCTACACGGGTGCGATGAGCGAGGCCCGGCTCATCGAGCTCAAGGCCGTGGCGGACCGGGTCGGCGGCCTCGACCTCGTCCTGATCGGCGCGGACGACCCCGAGGGGATGCTCCGCCACACCGAGGAGTGCCGCTCGCGCGGGATCCCCTTCGCGGCCGACTTCTCCCAGCAGATCGCCCGCATGGACGGCGAGGAGATCCGGATACTGCTGGACGGGGCGACCTACCTCTTCTCCAACGAGTACGAGAAGGGGCTCATCGAGTCCAAGACGGGCTGGACCGACGAGGAGATCCTCGGCAAGGTCGGCCACCGGGTGACGACCCTCGGCGCGCAGGGCGTGCGCATCGAGCGGGCCGGCGAGGCGACGATCGAGGTCGGCTGCCCCGAGGAGGACCGCAAGGCCGACCCGACGGGCGTCGGCGACGCCTTCCGGGCCGGCTTCCTCTCGGGTCTCGCCTGGGGCGTCTCGCTGGAGCGCGCCGCCCAGGTCGGCTGCATGCTGGCCACGCTGGTCATCGAGACCGTCGGCACGCAGGAGTACCAGCTGCGCCGCGTCCACTTCATGGACCGCTTCACCAAGGCCTACGGCCACGAGGCCGCCGCCGAGGTCCAGGCGCACCTCGCCTAGTCAGGACAGCCGGCGGACCACATAGGCCGAGCCCCGGTCCGCCGGCTCCTCCCCGACGTACTCCTGTTCCCGCATCTCGCACCACGCCGGGATGTCCAGCCGGGCCGCCTCGTCGTCCGAGAGCACCCGCACCGTGCCGCCCACCGGCACGTCCCCGATGACCTTCGCCAGCTCGATCACGGGGATCGGGCAGCGCTTGCCGAGGGCGTCCACGACCAGTTCCTCGGCCCGCACCACCGTCGTCGGAGCGGGCGCCCCCAGCTTCTCCCGCACCCCGGCCACCGTCCGCGGCAGCACCGACAGGAAGCGCTCGACGTCGTCCTCGGCCGTCCCCGCGGGCAGCGACACCCGGACGTTCCCCTCGGTCAGCACACCCATCGCCCGCAGCACATGGCTCGGCGTCAGCGTGCTGCTCGTGCACGACGATCCGGACGAGACGGAGAAACCCTCCCCGTCCAGGGCGTGCAGCAACGCCTCCCCGTCGACATAGAGACAGGAGAAGGTGACGATCCCGGGCAGCCGCCGGTCCGGGTCGCCGACCACCTCCACGTCCGGCACCAGGTGCGGAACCCGCGCCCGGATCCGTTGCGTCAGCTCCCGCAGCCGCTCCGCCTCCTGGACCGCCTCGGCCCGCACCGCCCGCAGGGAGGCCGCCGCGGCGACGATCGCGGGGAGGTTCTCGAAACCGGCGGCCCGCCCCGACTCCCGTTCGTCCACGGGCCCTTGGGCCGCGAACCGCACTCCCTTGCGTACGACGAGCACGCCGACGCCGGACGGCCCGCCCCACTTGTGCGCACTCCCGGTCAGCACCGACCAGCCGCCCTCGACGGGCCCCCACCCCAGTGACTGCGCGGCGTCCACGAGCAGCGGCACCCCCGCCGCCCGGCACGCCTCGGCCACCGCCGCCACCGGCTGCTCGGTCCCCACCTCGTGGTTGGCGGACTGGAGGCACGCCAGCGCGGTGTCCGGCCGCAGCGCCTCCTCGTACGACTCGACCGTCACCGCACCTGACCGCAGCACCGGCACCTGGGTGACCGATCCGCCGCCCGCTTCGAACATGTCTGCCGAATGGAGCACCGAGGAATGTTCGACGGATGACACGATCAGGTGGTTTCCGATCCGCCTCCGACCGGCCAGCGCCCCCGCGACGCCCGCGTGCACGGCCCGTGTCCCGGACGGCGTGAACACCAGCTCGTCGGGCCTGCACCCCACGGCCTCCGCGGTCGCCTCGCGCGCCGCGTCGAGCAGCATCCGGGCCCTGCGCCCCTCCCGGTAGAGCCGGGACGGATCGGCCCAGCCCTCGTCGAGGGAGGCCAACAGCGCCTGACGGGCAACGGGATGGAGGGGAGCGGCGGACGCGGCATCGAAGTAGGACACACCGCAACGTTAGAACTTCCCCGCGGACGGCACGGGTGCGGGGAAGGGCGCGGGCGCCGCCCGCCGGCCCGCGGTCGGGCCCCACCGGACGAAACGGACCGCCGGGACGGCCCGATCTCCCGTCAGAAACCAGACCCCAAGGGTCATCCCACCCCCTTCGGGGTGACCCCCGGCGCGTTAGGGACCCTCCCCGCGCGACCCCAAATAGCGTCCAGTAGGGTTTGGTCCGCATAAACATCCAAACCCCTGCCCGACGCAGGGCGGCGACCGACCAGCGAGAAGGCCGCAGCCAGTAGCGCGGGCGAGACTCTCGGGAAGGCGCTACGTGAGTCCCAACGGCTCCGACCGCTCGCCGCGGCGCCCGATGCGGCGGAAGCTGCTGCAGGCAATGACTGCGGGCCTGGTCCTGGCGACAGCCACCGGTTGCTCGTACAACTGGGAAGACTTCCCCCGCCTTGGTATGCCCACCCCGACCACGGAAGAGGCTCCCCGGATCCTCTCCCTGTGGCAGGGTTCCTGGGCGGCGGCGCTCGCCGTAGGCGTGCTGGTGTGGGGCCTGATCCTGTGGAGTGCTTTCTTCCACCGGCGCAGCCGCACCAAGGTCGAAGTTCCTCCCCAGACCCGGTACAACATGCCCATCGAGGCGCTGTACACCGTGGTCCCGCTCATCATCGTCTCGGTGTTGTTCTACTTCACCGCCCGCGACGAGACGAAGCTCCTCAGCCTCAAGCCGAAGCCCGACGTCACGGTCAACGTGGTCGGCTTCCAGTGGAGCTGGGGCTTCAACTACGTCGCGGACGTCCCCGGCTCGACCGGTGACGCGAAGACCGACGCGAACCTGAACGCGATTCCGGACCGGTTCAAGAAGGACTTCCCGGCGAACGCCGGCGGTGTCTACGACGTCGGCACGCCCGGCACGCGGAACCCCCAGACGAACAACCCCGGCCCGACCCTCTGGCTCCCCAAGGGCAAGACGGTCCGCTTCGTCCTCACCTCGCGTGACGTCATCCACTCCTTCTGGGTGGTGCCGTTCCTGATGAAGCAGGACGTCATTCCGGGCCACACCAATGCCTTCCAGGTGACCCCCAACAAGGAGGGCACCTTCCTGGGCAAGTGCGCCGAACTCTGCGGCGTCGACCACTCCCGGATGCTCTTCAACGTGAAGGTCGTCTCCCCCGAGCGCTACGAGGCCCACCTCAAGGAGCTCGCGGCGAAGGGTCAGACCGGTTACGTCCCGGCCGGCATTGAGCAGACGGGCCACGAGAAGAACCGGGAGACGAACAACCTGTGAGCATCCTCAACGAACCTCAGGGTGCCGCCGAGACCGAGGACTCGTACGAGAACGAGGTACCGGTCCGGCGCAAGCAGCCCGGCAACGTCGTGGTCAAGTGGCTCACCACCACCGACCACAAGACGATCGGCACGCTGTATCTGGTGACGTCGTTCGCGTTCTTCTGCATCGGCGGTGTCATGGCGCTGCTCATGCGCGCCGAGCTCGCCCGGCCCGGTCTGCAGATCATGTCGAACGAGCAGTTCAACCAGGCGTTCACGATGCACGGCACGATCATGCTGCTGATGTTCGCGACGCCGCTGTTCGCCGGTTTCACGAACTGGATCATGCCGTTGCAGATCGGCGCGCCCGACGTGGCGTTCCCGCGGCTGAACATGTTCGCGTACTGGCTGTACCTCTTCGGCTCGACGATCGCGGTGGGCGGTTTCCTCACCCCGCAGGGCGCGGCCGACTTCGGCTGGTTCGCCTACTCCCCGCTGTCGGACGCGGTCCGCTCGCCGGGCATCGGCGCCGACATGTGGATCATGGGTCTGGCCTTCTCCGGCTTCGGCACCATCCTCGGCGCGGTCAACTTCATCACCACCATCATCTGCATGCGCGCTCCGGGCATGACGATGTTCCGCATGCCGATCTTCGTGTGGAACGTGCTGCTCACCGCGGTGCTGGTGCTGCTGGCCTTCCCCGTCCTCGCGGCGGCCCTGTTCGCGCTGGAGGCGGACCGTAAATTCGGTGCGCATGTCTTCGACGCGGCAAACGGCGGAGCCTTGCTCTGGCAACACCTCTTCTGGTTCTTCGGCCATCCAGAGGTGTACATCATCGCGCTGCCGTTCTTCGGGATCATCTCCGAGGTCATCCCGGTCTTCTCGCGCAAGCCGATGTTCGGTTACATGGGCCTGATCGGCGCGACCATCGCGATCGCCGGTCTGTCCGTGACGGTGTGGGCCCACCACATGTACGTCACCGGCGGTGTACTGCTCCCGTTCTTCTCCTTCATGACGTTCCTCATCGCCGTTCCGACGGGTGTGAAGTTCTTCAACTGGATCGGAACGATGTGGAAGGGCTCCTTGTCCTTCGAGACACCGATGCTCTGGGCCGTCGGCTTCCTCATCACCTTCACCTTCGGTGGTCTGACCGGCGTCATCCTGGCCTCGCCGCCGATGGACTTCCACGTCTCCGACTCGTACTTCGTGGTGGCGCACTTCCACTACGTCGTCTTCGGCACCGTGGTGTTCGCGATGTTCTCCGGCTTCCACTTCTGGTGGCCGAAGATGACCGGCAAGATGCTCGACGAGCGCCTCGGCAAGATCACCTTCTGGACGCTGTTCGTCGGCTTCCACGGCACGTTCCTGGTGCAGCACTGGCTGGGTGCCGAGGGCATGCCGCGTCGTTACGCGGACTACCTCGCGGCCGACGGCTTCACCGCGCTGAACACGATCTCGACGATCAGCTCGTTCCTGCTCGGCCTGTCGATCCTGCCGTTCCTCTACAACGTGTGGAAGACGGCCAAGTACGGCAAGCCGGTCGGCGTCGACGACCCGTGGGGCTACGGCCGCTCTCTGGAGTGGGCGACGTCCTGCCCGCCGCCGCGGCACAACTTCCTCACCCTGCCGCGGATCCGCTCCGAATCCCCGGCCTTCGACCTGCATCACCCGGAGATCGCCGCTCTCGACCAGCTCGAGAACGCCGGTCACGGTACGTCGGCTCTGTCTGGTGGCAAGGAGGCCGGCAAGTGAAGGTCCAAGGCAAGATGTTCATCTGGCTGGCGCTCTTCATCCTCGTCATGGCGATCGTCTATGGCGTGTGGTCGAAGGAGCCGGCCGGTACCACGGCGCTCTTCCTGGGCTTCGGCCTGAGCATCATGATCGGCTACTACCTGGCCTTCACGGCCCGGCGGGTCGACCAGATGGCTCAGGACAACAAGGAGGCCGACGTCGCGGACGAGGCCGGCGAGGTGGGCTTCTTCAGCCCGCACAGCTGGCAGCCGCTCGCGCTCGGTGTCGGTGGCGCGCTCGCCTTCATGGGCGTCGTCTTCGGCTGGTGGCTGCTGTACTTCTCGGCCCCGATCATCATGATCGGCCTGTGGGGCTGGGTCTTCGAGTACTACCACGGTGAGAACCGCACCCAGTAGGGCGCGCCGATCACCCGGGAGCCCGGACCCTCCGCAAGGAGGGTCCGGGCTCCCTCGTTTGCCGGTAGCCGTCCCCCGCACGGGTCACCCGCCGCGCAGCAGTTGACGGTCGTTCATAGCGTGGGCCCATGAACCACTCTCCGCGCATCCGCACGGTCATCGGCTGCACCGCCCTGGTGGTCGCCCTCGGCGCCGGCGTCACCGCCTGCTCCGACGGCCACCCGCTCTCGGCGAAGCCGTACGACGCGGCGGGACTGATCTCCTTCAACGGTGTATCCGGCGACGGCAAGAAGGCCGCGAAGGTCGACCCGGACAAGCCTCTGGAAATCACCGCCGAGGACGACGACGAGCAGATCACCGACGTCACGGCCACGGACGCGTCAGGACGCTACGTCGTGGGCGAACTCGCCGCCGACGGCAGCCGTTGGCACAGCACCTCCCCGCTGGCCGCAGGCGCCCACTACACGGTGCGGGTGAGCACCGAGGACGAGGACGGCGCCCAGGGTCGCAAGACCTTCGAGTTCGACACCACCACGCCCACCACGAAGCAGCACGTGGACGTGAAGTTCGGCCCGAAGGAGGGCACGTACGGGGTGGGGCAGCCCGTCACGGCCGAACTCAGCGTCCCCGTCAAGGACAAGGCGGCCCGCACGGTCGTCGAGCGGGCCCTCCAGGTCGACTCGATCCCCGCCGTGGAGGGCGCCTGGCACTGGGTGGACGACAAGACGCTGCACTACCGGCCCAAGGAGTTCTGGCCCGTCCACGCCACGATCCAGGCGCACAGCAACCTGGCCGGCATCCGGATCGGCGACCGTCTGTGGGGCGGCAACGCCAAGGCGCTGAAACTCACCACCGGCGACAAGCTGGTCGCCATCACGGACGCCGCGGCGCACTCCATGACGGTCTACCGCAACGGCCAGCAGATCAACCAGATCCCGGTCACCACCGGCAAGCCCGGCTTCGAGACCCGCAACGGTGTCAAGGTGGTGCTGGAGAAGCAGTACTTCGTACGGATGCGCGGCACCACCGTCGGCATCGCCGAGGACAGCGCCGACTCGTACGACCTGCCCGTCTACTACGCCACCCGGGTCACCTGGAGCGGCGAGTACGTGCACGCCGCGCCCTGGTCCGTGGGCGACCAGGGATACGCCAACGTCAGCCACGGCTGCACCGGCATGAGCACCAGCAACGCCGAGTGGTTCTTCGACAATGTCCGCGAGGGCGACATCGTGCAGGTCAAGAACTCCAACGGCGCGACGATGGACCCGTTCGGCAACGGCTTCGGCGACTGGAACATGCCCTGGAAGAAGTGGCGCGAGGGAAGCGCCGTCGTGGGCGGCACCCCCGATGCCCCCTCTGCGGCGCAGAAGGCCCGCCTGCGCCCAGAGTCCGTGTGACGTCCGGGCGCCGGGCGGGAGCCCGCCTCTCAGGCGCCCAGAAGAGCCTTACGGCGCAGCAGGGAGGCCAGCGAGGCCGCGAACTCCACCGGGTCCACCGGATGGGTCACGGCCGCCTCCGCGCGGCTCCACGTGGCCAGCCAGGCGTCCTGGGGCCGGCCGATCAGGACGAGCACGGGCGGGCAGTTGAAGACCTCGTCCTTGATCTGCCGGCACAGACCCATGCCGCCCATCGGCACGGCCTCGCCGTCCAGCACGCAGACGTCGATGCCGCCCTTGTCGAGCTCGCGGACGACGGCGGCCGGCGTCGCGCACTCCACGAACTCGACGGCGGGTACGTCGGGAGCGGGCCTGCGCCCGGTTGCGAGCCGCACCTGTTCGCGGGTGTTGGAGTCGTCGCTGTAGACCAGCACCGTGGCGGTCGGCTGCATTCTTCCTCCGAGACGTCGGCGTCGTACGGACATGAAGCGATCGGGCTGATCGGTCAGGCCCCGATGCGCGGATGCTACTCCCTTGAACACCTCGTCAACACCGGTTCGGACAGGCCTTCGATGGGCCATATGGGCTGGACACACCCCATCAACACTCCGAACGGCACCCCCCGGGGTGAGGGCGGGATAAGCGACCGACATAATGTCGGTCGTGGCGACAGCAACGACAGTAGAAACCGGGCACGCGCACCCGTCGGTCAATCGGCCGAACCTCACCAGCGTCGGAACCATCATCTGGCTGAGTTCCGAGCTGATGTTCTTCGCGGCCCTCTTCGCGATGTACTTCACCCTGCGATCGGTGACCGGGCCGGAGCACTGGAAGGAAATGGCGTCCAGCCTGAACTTCCCGTTCTCCGCGACGAACACCACGATCCTGGTGCTCTCCTCCCTGACCTGCCAGCTCGGCGTATTCGCCGCCGAGCGCGGGGACGTGAAGAAGCTCCGGATGTGGTTCGTCGTCACCTTCATCATGGGTGCGATCTTCATCGGCGGTCAGGTCTTCGAGTACACCGAGCTGGTCAAGAAGGACGGGCTCTCGCTCTCCTCCGACCCGTACGGCTCGGTGTTCTACCTGACCACCGGCTTCCACGGACTGCACGTGACGGGCGGCCTGATCGCCTTCCTGCTGGTCCTCGGCCGCACCTACGCGGCCCGGAGGTTCACCCATGAGCAGGCGACCGCCGCCATCGTCGTGTCCTACTACTGGCACTTCGTCGATGTCGTCTGGATCGGCCTCTTCGCCACGATCTACATGATCAAGTAGCCGGGCCCACCGCCCGACACATCCAGAAGCATCGACGCAGAAGATCCTGACACCGGGGTAATCCGTGAAAAAGCTCTCCGCACGACGACGCCATCCGCTGGCGGCGGTCGTCGTCCTACTCCTCGCGCTGGCGGCCACCGGGGGGCTGTACGCCGCGTTCGCACCCGCGGGCAAGGCGCAGGCCGATGAAACCGCCCAGTCCCTCGCCATCGACGAGGGCAAGAAGCTCTACGCCGTGGGCTGCGCAAGCTGCCACGGCACCGGCGGTCAGGGCACCACCGACGGGCCGAGCCTCGTGGGCGTCGGCGCCGCGGCGGTCGACTTCCAGGTCGGCACCGGCCGTATGCCGGCCCAGCAGCCGGGCGCGCAGATCCCGAAGAAGAAGGTCATCTACTCGCAGGCCGAGATCGACCAGCTGGCGGCGTACATCGCTTCGCTCGGCGCCGGTCCCGCGATCCCGACCAAGAACCAGGTCAGCCCCGAGGGGGCGGACATCGCCGCGGGTGGCGAGCTCTTCCGCACCAACTGCGCCCAGTGCCACAACTTCACCGGCAAGGGCGGCGCGCTGACCCACGGCAAGTACGCGCCCAGCCTGGAAGGTGTCGACCCGAAGCACATCTACGAGGCCATGCAGACCGGCCCGCAGAACATGCCGTCCTTCCCCGACACGACGCTGTCGACGAAGAACAAGCAGGACATCATCGCGTACCTCGACGCGGTCAACGGTGACGACACCGAGAGCCCCGGCGGCCTCGAACTGGGTGGCCTCGGGCCGGTCAGTGAGGGCCTGTTCGGCTGGGTGTTCGGTCTCGGCGCGCTGATCGCCGTCGCCGTCTGGGTCGCCGCTCGGACCGCAAAGGCCAAGAAGTCATGAGTAGCCAAGACATTCCAGAAGAGAACCTGCCCGCTGCGCAGGACGCCGACGAGCACGCTCCCGGCACGGTAGCCGTCGCGGACGAGACGAACCCGTTCGCGGACCCCGGCCTGCCGCCCCACGAGCACCGCATCCAGGACATCGACGAGCGGGCCGCCAAGCGGTCCGAGCGTACGGTCGCCATGCTGTTCACGCTGTCGATGCTGGCGACCGCCGGGTTCATCGCGTCGTACGTGACGATCCCGAGCGACAAGTCGATCTACGTCTTCCCGATCGGGCACATCAGCGCGATGAACTTCGCGCTCGGTCTGACCCTCGGAGTGGCGCTGTTCTCGATCGGCGCGGGTGCGGTCCACTGGGCCCGCACCCTGATGTCCGACGTCGAGATCATCGACGAGCGTCACCCGATCGCGGCGGAGCCCGAGGTCAAGGCCAAGGTCCTGGCCGACTTCAAGCAGGGTGCCAAGGAGTCCGCGCTCGGCCGTCGCAAGCTGATCCGCAACACGATGTTCGGCGCGCTGGCCCTGTTCCCGCTCTCCGGCGTGGTGCTGCTGCGGGACCTCGGTCCGCTGCCCGGCACCAAGCTCCGCCACACGCTGTGGTCCAAGGGCAAGCTGCTCGTCAACATGAACACGAACGAGCCGCTGCGTCCCTCGGACGTCGCCGTCGGTTCGCTCACCTTCGCCAAGCCCGAGGGCCTGGAGGAGCACGACGAGGACTTCCAGAAGGAGATCGCCAAGGCGGCCCTGATGATCGTCCGGCTCCAGCCGGAGAACATCAAGGACAAGCAGGAACTCGAGTGGTCCCACGAGGGCATCGTGGCCTACTCGAAGATCTGCACCCACGTGGGTTGCCCGATCTCCCTGTACGAGCAGCAGACGCACCACGTCCTCTGCCCGTGCCACCAGTCCACCTTCGACCTCTCCGACGGTGCCCGAGTCATCTTCGGCCCGGCCGGTCACGCCCTGCCGCAGCTGCGCATCGGCGTGAACGACGAGGGCTACCTCGAGGCGCTCGGCGACTTCGAAGAGCCCGTCGGTCCTGCATTCTGGGAGCGCGGATGAGCACTACCACGACCTCCGACTCGCGCTCGCGCGAGAAGGCGCCCGCGGGTGAGCGGGTAGCCGACTGGGCCGACGGCCGCCTGGGGATCTACTCCCTGGCCAAGGCCAACATGCGCAAGATCTTCCCCGACCACTGGTCGTTCATGTTGGGTGAGGTCTGCCTCTACAGCTTCATCATCATCATCCTCACGGGTGTGTACCTGACGCTGTTCTTCCACCCGTCGATGAACGAGGTGGAGTACCACGGCAGCTACGTCCCGCTGCAGGGCCAGCTGATGTCCGAGGCGTTCAACTCGACCATGCACATCTCCTTCGATGTGCGCGGTGGTCTGCTGATCCGGCAGATCCACCACTGGGCGGCGCTGATCTTCCTCGCCGGCATGTTCGTGCACATGATGCGCGTGTTCTTCACGGGTGCGTTCCGCAAGCCCCGTGAGGTCAACTGGGTCTTCGGATTCCTGCTGTTCGTCCTGGGCATGTTCACCGGCTTCACCGGCTACTCGCTCCCGGACGACCTGCTCTCCGGCACCGGTGTCCGCTTCATGGAGGGCGCGATCCTGTCCGTGCCGATCGTCGGCACGTACCTGTCGTTCTTCCTCTTCGGCGGCGAGTTCCCGGGCGGCGACTTCGTGGCCCGCTTCTACTCGGTGCACGTGCTGCTGCTGCCGGGCATCATGCTCGGCCTGGTCGTCGGCCACCTGATCCTGGTCTTCTACCACAAGCACACGCAGTTCGCGGGCCCCGGCAAGACGAACAACAACGTCGTCGGCATGCCGCTGCTGCCGGTCTACATGGCCAAGGCCGGAGGCTTCTTCTTCCTGGTCTTCGGTGTCATCGCGGCCATCGCGGCGATCGCCTCGATCAACCCGATCTGGTCCCTGGGCCCGTACCGTCCGGACCAGGTGTCCACGGGCGCCCAGCCCGACTGGTACATGGGCTTCTCCGAGGGTCTGATCCGTGTCATGCCCGGCTGGGAGATCAACTTCTGGGGTCACACGCTCGTCCTGGGCGTGTTCATCCCGCTGATCATCTTCCCGCTGGTCCTGGTCGCGATCGCGGTCTACCCGTTCATCGAGTCCTGGGTCACCGGCGACAAGCGCGAGCACCACATCCTGGACCGCCCGCGCAACGTCCCGACCCGGACCGCGTTCGGTGCCGCCTGGATCAGCTGGTACTTCGTCCTGCTCGTCGGTGGTGGCAACGACCTCTGGGCCACGCACTTCCACCTGTCGATCAACTCGATCACCTGGTTCGTCCGGATCGCGTTCTTCGTCGTGCCGGTGCTGGTCTTCCTCGCCACCAAGCGGATCTGCCTCGGCCTCCAGCGCCGCGACCGGGACAAGGTGCTGCACGGCCGCGAGTCGGGCATCATCAAGCGCCTGCCGCACGGTGAGTTCATCGAGGTCCACGAGCCGCTCAGCCAGGACGCGCTGCACACGCTCACCGCGCACGAGCAGTACAAGCCGGCCGAGATCGGCCCGACGGTCGACGAGAACGGTGTCGAGCGCAAGGTCAGCGGCCCGGAGCGGCTGCGCGCCAAGCTGAGCAAGGGCTACTACGGGGAGGACAACCAGATCCCCAAGCCCACGGTCGAGGAGTACAAGGAGATCACGAGCGGCCACGGCCACCACTGATCACCTGCCGATCCTGCTGATCGCCACGGCTGGAGCCCCGTCCATTGCATGGACGGGGCTCTTTGCCGTCCTCCGGGCTGGATAGGGTGGAGCCTGCCGGTACGTGCGTGCGTACCCGCCTTTTGTACGTGTCTACGAACCCAGGAGCGGCATATGAGTGCTGTGACCCCCGCTGGAGGCGACATCGCGGCGGGCCGTTCCTGGCCCGAGGTACTGAACGGCCTGCTCGACGGCCGTGACCAGAGCGCCGACGACACGGCGTGGGCGATGGACCGCATCATGCGCGGCGAGGCGACGGACGCGCAGATCGCCGGCTTCGCGGTGGCGCTGCGCGCCAAGGGCGAGACGGTCGAGGAGATCTCCGGACTCGTCCGGACGATGTACGAGCACGCCAACGTGATCGAGGTGCCGGGCCCGGCGGTGGACATCGTCGGGACGGGCGGCGACGGCGCGAAGACGGTGAACATCTCCACGATGTCCGCGATCGTGGTCGCCGGGACCGGCGCCAAGGTCGTCAAGCACGGCAACCGGGCCGCGTCGTCGGCCTCGGGCGCCTCGGACGTCCTGGAGAAGCTCGGCGTCAATCTGGAACTGACACCGAAGCGGGTCGCCGAGGTGGCCGAGGAGGCCGGGATCACCCTGTGCTTCGCCGTGAAGTTCCATCCGGCGCTGCGTCACGTGGCCGCCGCGCGCGGCCAGCTGGGGATCCGGACGACGTTCAACATCCTCGGCCCGCTGACCAACCCGGCACGGGTGAAGGCCCAGGCCGTCGGTGTGGCGGACCCGCGCATGGCGCCCATCGTGGCCGGTGTCTTCGCCGAGCGGGGCAACTCCTCGCTGGTCTTCCGCGGTGACGACGGGCTCGACGAGCTGACCACGACGTCGACGTCGCGCGTCTGGGTCGTGCGCGACGGCAAGGTGACCGAGGAGCGCTTCGACCCGCGCGACGTCGGGATCGAGCTCGTCCCGGTGGAGGCCCTGCGTGGCGCCGACGCCTCGTACAACGCGGACGTCGCACGACGGCTGCTGAACGGCGAGCACGGTCCCGTGCGGGACGCGGTCCTGCTGAACTCGGCGGCGGCGCTGGTGGCGCTCTCGCCGGGCGACGCGCCGCTGACGGAGCAGATCCGTGCCGCCATGGCGCTGGCGGCCGAGTCGATCGACTCGGGGGCCGCGAAGCAGGCCCTCGACCGGTGGGTGCGGGTCAGCAACGCCTGACCGCCGCCGTCCGTACCCGACGTGACACAGGGCGCAGTCCGGATCCTGGACTGCGCCTTGCACGTCGAAGATCTTCTGGCAAGATGCTGTACCAGGTCATGAGCGACAGCCATCAGGCCCCGGCCGGCTGTCCGGCAACCCTCCGTCCGTGGCGGGGTGCCCCGGGTGAAGACCAGGCCGTAGGCAGCGAGGTCTACGGCAAGCGCGGACCCCTCGTGTCACCAGGGGTCCTGGTCGTTCGAGGGAGCCTTCTGTGAGCAAGCGAATGCGATAGGGCGTCGAGCCCCGCCTCCGCGTACCCCTTTCACCTTTTTCCCGCGTCGAGCCGTACCTCCGTGCACCGGCCGCGCGGTGATTCCGCCTGCCTCTCACAGGAGCTCGCCATGTCTGTCACCACCGTTGCCGCCGACCAGTCCGTTTGTGCCCCTCTGGCCGTTCTCGGGCGAGATGTCACCGTCCCGCTCGTGACGGGCGGCGAGGTCACCTACGCCGCGCTCGACTACGCCGCCAGCGCCCCGGCCCTCCAGCGGGTGTGGGACGACGTCGCCGCGTACGCCCCGTACTACGGAAGCGTGCACCGCGGGGCCGGCTACCTCTCGCAGCTGTCCACCGACCTGTTCGAGAACGCCCGCCGGACCGTCGCCGAATTCCTCGACTGCCGCTCCGACGACCAGCTCGTCTTCACGCGCTCCACCACCGACTCGCTCAACCTGCTGGCCGCCACCCTTCCGGCCGACTGCCAGGTCTTCGTCTTCGAGACCGAGCACCACGCCTCGCTGCTGCCCTGGCGGGACGCGCAGGTGACGTACCTGAACGCCCCGCGCACCCCCGAGCAGGCGGTCGCGACGCTGGAGCGGGCCCTCGCCGACCGGGAGCCTTCCCCAAGCTCTCGGCTGCGCTCGAGCAGGGGAGGCCCCTATGGCCCGGCCCTGGTCTGCGTCACCGGCGCCTCGAACGTCACCGGCGAACTCTGGCCGGTGCGCGAACTGTCCGCCGTCGCGCACGCCCACGGCGCGCGCATCGTGCTGGACGCCGCGCAGCTGGCCCCGCACCACCCGGTGTCGGTGCGGGACCTCGACGTCGACTGGGTCGCCTTCTCCGGGCACAAGCTGTACGCACCCTTCGGCGCCGGCGTCCTCGCGGGCCGCGCCGACTGGCTGCGGGAGGCCGACCCGTACCTGGCGGGCGGCGGCGCGAGCCGCAAGGTGTCACGGCGCGAGGACGGCGGTGTGGACGTGGAGTGGCACGACACCGCCGCGCGGCACGAGGCCGGTTCGCCGAACGTCATCGGCGCCTACGCGATCGCGTCCGCGTGCAGGGCACTGACCGAGGCCGGCTTCGACACGCTGGTCGCCCGCGAGCGGCACCTGATCGACACGGTCCGCGCCGGTCTCGCCGACGTGCCCGAGGTGCGGGTGCTGTCGCTCTTCGGCGACGACGCCGCGCGCGTCGGTGTGATCTCCTTCGTCGTCGAGGGCTGGAACAGCTCGCACTTCGCCGCGGCGCTCTCCGCCGAGTACGGCATCGGTGTCCGCGACGGCCTCTTCTGCGCCCATCCGCTGGTCAGGACCCTGCTCGGCAGCGACCCGCAGACCCAGGGGGAGTGCGGGGCCCCGGAGGCCGCGCCCGGCGAGAAGTCCCTCAACGCGATCCGCGTCAGCTTCGGCGCGGGTACCCCCGACGAGCACGTCGAGCGCTTCGTCACCGCGGTGAAGGAACTCGTGCGGGACGGCGCGAAGTGGCGGTACCGCACGGAGGACGGCCGCTGCGTGCCCGCGGTCTGAGCGGGGTTCTCGTCAAGGGCCGCCCGGCGACCGGGCGGCCCTTCGTGCTGCGGTCACACGATCAGGAGTCGAGCCCGATCGCGAACGCCGCCTCCAGGTCGTGCTGGGAGTAGGTGCGGAACGCTACGTGCGTGTCCGTGGCCTCGACGCCCGGAATCTTGCTGATCTTGCCGGGGATGACGTCCGCCAGGTCGTCGTGGGCCTGCACCCGGACCATCGCGATCAGGTCGTACGTACCCGTGACGGAGAAGACCTCGCTGACGGAATCCAGCGCGGCGATCGACTCGGCGATCTCGGGGATCCGGTCCACGCTGGTCTTGATGAGGACGATCGCGGTGATCACGGCTGGTTCTCTCCCTCGGGGGCCGCTGCTGAGGCTCTCACCCTACTCGCGGTCCAATCTGCCCGGTCGCCGCGCCGGGGGTCCGCCGTGCGGCCGGGCCGTCGCCGGGGGCGGTGTCCCCTCGGCGGACCCGGCGGCCGTCCGGCCGAACCGCAGCCACGCGTAGCCGAAGCCGAGTGTGAAGCCCACCAGATGGGCCAGATAGGCGACCCCGGGGCCGCCGTCGTCCTGGCCCGCCGCCAGCCACTGGAGGATCACCCAGAAGGGCAGCACCACCCAGGCCGGAAAACGCAGCGGCAGGAAGAAGAGGAACGGCAGGAGACTGGTCACCCGGGCCGTGGGGAACAGGTACAGGAACGCGCCGAGCACCGCGGAGATCGCCCCGGAGGCGCCGACCAGGGACTGCTGCGACTCCGCGTTGGCCGCGGCGTAGCCGAGGAGCGCGAGGTAACCGCAGCCCACGTAGAAGAGGGCGAACTGCAGATGCCCCATGCGTTCCTCGGCCATCAGCCCGAAGACGAAGAAGAAGAGCATGTTGCCCAGGAGATGGAGCCAACTGCCGTGGATGAAAAGGGCCGTGGCGGGGGTCAGTGCCTCGCGCGCGGCTCCGTCGAACAGATCGCCGGGGACCACGCCCCAGCGCCGGAAGTAGGCACGCTGCGCGGTGGCCAGCGTGTCCCCGGTGCCGTAGACCGGGTTGAGGCCGGACGCCGGACCGATCACGAAGATCAGACAGCACAGGGCGATCAGCCCGTACGTCACCGGCGCCGACTGACCCCGTACCGCTCTGCCGACCGTCGTACTCCATTTGCTGATCATGGTGCAGAGCATGGCGTAACGGGACGGATGAACACAGACCGCCTCGCCGCGGTGGACGGCGGAGCGTCGGGGAGCCGCCAGGCCGTAGGGTTACGAGCCACATGCACCAGGAGACTGGCGCTGGACGGACACTAGAAGGAAGCGGACTGCCTCATGACGGTTCCCCTGCCGGACACCAAGACGCGCTGGCGCTGCACTCTGTGCGGCAACCTCACGCGTTTCGACGTGACCCGCTCGTCGAAGGTCGTCGAGTATGTGCACCTCGACCTGGCCGGTGAGCCGAAGGTCGAGGAGCGCGAGGTGGTCAGTGAGACCATCGAGTCGGTCCGGTGCCGCTGGTGCAACGCGGTGGACCAGGTGGAACTGGTGGACAGGCCGGGCGCCGGCTCCTGAGGGAGCGGGCCCCGCACAGACATTGGGGTGACGGATGGTGGAGACCACAGGCGGGGAGCCGGACGACGGCGCCGCTGAGGTGCTCGACCGTCCGCTGCCCGACGGCGTGCGCCGCCGCGTCGTGCAGATCGTCTCCGACGGCTTCGGCGGGCTGACCGTCGGTGAACTGCCCGCCCAGTTGCGGCAGTATGCGCGGTTCGCCCCCAATCGGCGGGCCAAGTTCGCGGGGAACGCCATGGCGGCGGCCCTGGAGACGGACACGCTGTTCAGACAGCGCATCGCCGAGAAGTTGAGAGAGGCGCAGCCGGAGATCGCCGGTGCCCTCGACTCGGGCGCGCCGCCCCCGGCCGCGGATCCGCTGGACGTGGCGGCCGCGGCCTATGTGCTGCGCCCCGCGGGCTGGGTGAAGCTGGTGACGGCCGCCGGCGAGGAAGCCCTGCGCGCGGACGCCGAGCGCGCCGACGAGGAGACCCGGGCCGAGCTGGAGCGGCTGCGGGCGGAGCTCGCCGAGGCCCGCGGCCAGACCAGGGCCGAGACGGAACGGCTGCGCGCGGAAGTGGAGTCGGCGAAGAAGGAAGCGGAATCGCTTCACCGCAAGCTGCGCGGGGCCCTCAGTGACGTCAAGCGCGGCGAGGCGGCCCTGCGCAAGCTCCAGGGCGAGATGGACGGCGTACGGGCGGAGGCGCAGGCCCAGGTGTCCGCCTCCGACAGCGAGGCCCGGCGGCTCAAGGCGCGCCTCGGCGAGGTCGAGGCCAATCTGGAGGCGACACGGCGGGCGGCGCGTGAGGGCCGCAGCGTCGAGGACATGCGGGTGCGCCTGCTCCTCGACACGGTGCTGGACGCCGCCCAGGGGCTGCGGCGTGAACTCGCCCTGCCGCCCGTGTCGGTGCGGCCGGCGGAGACCGTCGACGCGGTCGAACCGGGACGAATGACGCCAAAAGACATCGCTGCTCGCGCGCTGTCCGAGAACGATCCCGCGATCCTCGACCAGCTGCTCGCGCTGCCGCAGGCGCACCTGGTCGTCGACGGCTACAACGTCACCAAGACGGGCTACCCGCAGATGCCGCTGGAGAAGCAGCGGCTGCGGCTCCTCGGGCAGCTCTCGCAGCTCGCCGCGCAGACCGGCTCCGAGGTGACCTGTGTCTTCGACGGGGCCGAACTGGCCGCGCCGGTGCTGCTCGCGCCGCCGCGCGGGGTGCGGGTGCTGTTCTCCAAGCCCGGCGTCACCGCCGACGAGTTGATCCGTCAGCTGGTCCGTGCGGAGCCTCCGGGACGGCCGGTCATCGTGGTCTCGACCGACCGTGAGGTGGCCGACGGCATCGCGAAGGCGGGTGCCCGGCCGGTGGCCTCCGCGGTGCTTCTCAAGCGCTTTTCGCGCGGCTGACCATCTGCGGCCTAAGACTCATAGGCAACGTACGTCCCATGCGTAACGTCCGGGCGTGATGCCCGAATTGGCGTGACCTTCACGCAACGTAGCGTCAGAGCCACATCACTGCATGTGAGTTGCCGGCAAAGAATGCGCTCGGTGACCGAGATTTTTCCTATGAGGATTTGAACTGATCACAGGAAGGTCACTAGGGTCAGGCCTCGAACCTCCGCTCGGGTGATCACTCATTGGGAGTGACGGTGGAGGGGCACCGCCCGTCGCACATTCGGCAGGCGGCTGGAGGAAGAAGGAGCTCGCCTTCGTGGCGTCCCACCGTCGACCCAAGCAGCCGAGCCGCACCCGTGTGACCGTGCTCACCACCGCCGCCGCCGCTGCCGTGGCCCTCAGCGCCAATGCCGCCAATGCCGCGCCGAGCGAGAAGCCGAGCAAGGACGAGGTCAAGTCGAAGGTCGACAAGCTCTACGAGGAGGCCGAGAAGGCCACCGAGAAGCTGAACGGCGCCAAGGAGAAGCAGGAGAAGCTGCAGAAGCAGATCAGCTCCCTGCAGGACAACGTCGCCCGCGGCCAGGAGGAGCTCAACGAGCTGCGCGACGGCCTCGGTTCGATGGCCAGCGCCCAGTACCGGACCGGCGGCATCGACCCCTCCGTGGCGCTCTTCCTCTCCTCCGACCCGGACGACTACCTCGACAAGGCGTCCGCGATGGACCAGCTGAGCGCTCAGCAGGTCGAGGCGCTCAAGAAGGTCCAGGAGAAGCAGCGTTCGCTCGCCCAGCAGCGTTCCGAGGCCTCCGAGAAGCTCAAGGACCTCGCCGACACCCGGACGGAGCTGGCCAAGAAGAAGAAGGAAGTCCAGGGCAAGCTCGGTGAGGCGCAGAAGCTCCTCAACACCCTGACGGCCAAGGAGAAGGCGGCTCTCGACGCCGAGCAGGCCCGTGCCAGCCGCGCCAGCGAGCGCAGCGCCCTGGGCGGCTCCAGCACCCCCGCCTCCGGCCGTGCCGGTGCCGCGTTCAGCGCGGCCCAGAGCAAGATCGGCTCGCCGTACGTCTACGGTGCCTCCGGCCCCAGCTCCTTCGACTGCTCCGGCCTCACCTCCTGGGCCTACGCCCAGGCCGACGTCGCCATCCCGCGCACCTCCCAGGCGCAGGCCAACGCGGGCACGCGCATCTACTCGCAGAGCGACCTCCAGGTCGGCGACCTGGTCATCTTCTACGGCGACATGCACCACGTCGGCCTGTACGCGGGCAACGGCCAGGTGCTGCACGCCCCGCGCACCGGCACGGTCGTGCGCTACGAGTCGATCGGCAACATGCCCTTCCAGTTCGGCGTCCGCATCTGACGCACGCCTCCCGACGAGCCCTCGCCGAAGCATCGGCGGGGGCTCTCGTCACTCCGCCCAAACGGGCGAATTGCGGTACCGCCCGCTGACCCCGCGACCCGTCCGTGACCTGCGTCTGAGGCGGGGCGTCACTTTTTGTGTGCCCGCAGAGACCTTTGGCCGTCGCGTAGTCGCGCGGCTACTGTCTGGCGCGTTTCCCCCAATCCGGGGGACCGTCAGCGGAAGGGAGAGCGGCCACCCGTGGGGTTTCATCGCCGCCTTGCACCGTCCGGCTTCGACCGGGGCGTCGGCGCCTTCGGCCTCGCCGCCTGCGTGATGTCCGCGGCGGCCGCCGCACTCGGCGCCCTGCCCGCCTCCGCGGCACCGCAGGACGACACCCGGGCCGAGGTGGACCGTCTGTACACGCAGGCGGAGAAGGCCACCGAGGCGTACAACAAGGCCGAGGAGCGGGCCGACTCCCTGCGCGAGCAGGTCGGCACGGCACAGGACGAGATCGCCCGGCAGCAGGAGCGCATCAACACCATGCGGGACGCGCTCGGTTCGCTCGCGGGCGCCCAGTACCGCTCCGGCGGCCTCGACCCCTCCCTGGCGCTGCTGTTCTCCGACGACCCGGCCGAGTACATCGACAAGGCCGCCGCGCTCGACCGGATCAGCTCCCACCAGGCCGGTGAGCTCAGGGATCTCCAGTTCGCGATGCGGGAACTCGCGCAGAAGCGTGAGGAGGCCACCGGCAAGCTCGCCGAACTGGAGAAGAGCCGCAAGGCCGTCGCGCGGCACAAACGGACCGTGGAGCGAAAGCTCGCCGAGGCGCGACAGCTGCTCAACTCGCTGCCCTACGCCGAACGTGCCGCCTACGACCGGGCGTCCCGCTCCGGCCGCTACGACCTGCCCGACCTCGGAGACGCCGTCCCGTCCTCGGCCCGCGCGGCCGCCGCGGTCGCGGCGGCCCGCTCCGCGCTGGGCCGCCCCTACGTCTGGGGCGGCAACGGGCCGGGCGGCTTCGACTGTTCGGGCCTCATGCAGTGGTCGTACGCGCAGGCCGGGGTCGGGCTGCCGCGCACCTCGCAGGCCCAGCGGTACGCGGGCCGACAGGTGCCGCTCTCCCAGGCGCAGCCCGGCGACCTCATCGCCTACCGCTCCGACGCCAGCCACATCGCGATGTACATGGGCAACGGCCAGGTGATCCACGCCCCGTACCCCGGTGCTCCGGTGCGGTACGACCCGGTGGGCATGATGCCGGTCTCGTCGGTCACCAGGGTCTGACCGCGGCCCGACCGGAGTCCGAAGCGCCCGGGCCGCCGTACGATCGGGAACGTGGCTGGTCGAAGGCGTGCGTCGAGAGCGGGACTCTCCCTGGTGCTGCTGCTCGCCGTGCTCGTCGGCTGCGGCGGCCGGGCGTCCTCGGACACCGTGTCGGCCGAGGTGCAACGGGTCCTCGACCTGCGGGCCGCCGCGGTGCTCGCCCGGGACGAGCCGGCCTACCGGGCGACCGGGCGGCGGGCCGGCGCCGACCCGGACTTCGCGAACCTGCGCGCCGTTCCGCTGGAGTCCTGGGCGTACCGCGTGACCGACGTCCACCGCACCGGCGACCGGGCCACGGCCGACGCCCAGTTGCGCTACCGCATCGAGGGGTACGACGCCGCGCCCGTCACCGTCGGCCGCACCCTGCGCCTGGTCCGCGCCGGCGGGACCTGGTACGTCGCGTCCGACGAGCCCGCGAAGAAGGCCGGCGAACAGCTGTGGGAGCAGGGGCCGGTGACGGTCGTGCACGGCGAGCACAGTCTGGCGCTGGGGGTGGGGCAGTCCGCCGAGCGGCTGCGCGACTACGCCGGGCTGGCGGACCGTGCGGTGCCCGCCGCGTCCGGGGCGTGGGGCACGGACTGGTCGCGGCACGTCGTCGTGCTCGTGCCGAAGTCGCTGGAGGGCATGGCCGGGCTGCTCGGCGCCCCGGCGTCCGGGTACCGGGGGATCGCGGCGGTCACCACGGGTGAGGCCGGCGGGTCCGGGGAGGCGCCGGCGGACCGGATCATCGTCAATCCCGACGCGTTCGGCGTCCTGGGCGACTTCGGCAAGCAGGTCGTGCTCACCCACGAGACGACCCATGTCGCCACCCGCGCCCACACCTCGGCGGCCACACCGCTGTGGCTCTCCGAGGGGTACGCGGACTGGGTCGGCTACCGCGGCAGCGGGCGGACGGCCCCGCAGGTCGCTCCGGAGCTGGAGCGTGCCGTGCGGGACGGGAGCCTGCCGGCCGCGCTTCCTGGGGACGGGGACTTCGGTTTCAGCGGGGACGCGGCGCGGCTGGCACGGGCGTACGAGGGCGGCTGGCTGGCCTGCCGGCTGATCGCGGACCGGTGGGGCGAGGTCCGCCTGAACGACTTCTACCGTGCCGTCGGCGACCACGAGAAGCGCGCCGGTGCGGTCGAGGACGCACTGCGCGACGTGCTGCAGACGACGCCGGAGCACTTCACGGCGCAGTGGCGGGACTACCTCAGGGCGCAGTTGCCTCCAGCCGGGTGATCGCCTCGGTCAGCCACGCCCGCTCCGCCTCGCCCGTCGCACGGGCCACCCGCAGCATGCCCTCCCGGAACAGGTCGCCGCTGTCCTCGGCCCGCACGGGCTCGCCGTCGCGGTAGAAGAAGCTCGCCGGCGTCCTCAGGAAGTCCAGCCTGCGGCGCAGCACCGCGGCCTGCTCCTGCCGGTCGGGCAGGTGGCGCAGGAAGGCCAGCAGGGTGTTGAACCGCACCTGGTCGGTGATCTCCGCCTGCTTGGGGTGGCGCAGCCGCTCCAGCAGGTCCTCGCGCCCCCGGTCGGTGAGGGACAGGATGCGGCGGGGGGCCGCGCTGCTGCCGGGCGCCGTGCGCTGGTCCAGCTTGCCCGCGTCGACCAGGCGCGTGATCGCGGGGTAGAGGGCCCCGTCGCTGACCGGGCGGACATGGCCGCTGAGGGCCTTGATGCGCTCCTTCAACTCATAGCCGTGCAGCGGTTCTTCGGACAGGAAACCGAGGATCGACAGCTCCAGCACGCGGCGGCTCCGTGGTTGCGGGTCTCTTGACGCCATGGTACCTCTTATCGAGCTACCTCGAAACGAGATAGCTCTGATCGAGGTGCCGCGGCGGACCGCATCCGCCGGGCGCCCGTACCGAGGCAGGCCCGCCGGACCTGCCCGCCCAGGGAGGCCCGCCGGGCCGTCCGCACCGAGGGAGCTCCTGTGAACGCGCACCGCAAGCAGCTCATCGCGCTCGCCCACCCCGTCTACCTCTCCCTGCTCGCCTCCGTCGCCTCCGGGGTCATCAACACCCTCTGGGTCTCCCGGCTCGGCGGCGCCGCCGTGGCGGCCGTCGCCGTCGCCACCAACACCGAGAACGTGCTGCTCGGCATCGCCCTGGTCTTCGCGTCCGGCACCACCGTGCTGGTCTCGCACGCCCGCGGGGCCCGGGACCCGGGCGAGGTCCGCGCGGCCGTACGCGGGGGATGGGCACTGTGCGCCGTGGTCACCCCCACGGTCGTCGCCGGCGGCCTGCTGCTGCGGGAACCGCTGGCCCGGCTGGTGCTCGGCGGTGACGGGACGGCCACGGTGCTCGCCGTGCAGTACTTCGCGATCTCCCTGCCGGGCATCGCGGTCTTCTTCGCCCAGAACCTCGTCGACGGCATCCTGAAGGGCACCGGTGACACCCGCACCCCGATGCGCCTGGCCCTGCTGGCCAACGGTCTGATCCTCTGCCTCGACCCGCTCCTCATCCACGCGTACGGCGTCCCCGGCGCCGCCGCCTCGACCGTGCTCTGCCGCTGCGTGGCCCTGGCGGCCGGGCTGCGCGCCCTGCGCCGGAACGCCCTGCTGCGCGAGGCCGCCCCGACCTCGCCCGCACGGTCGGCCGCCGCCGCCCTGCGCCGCACCCTGCGGACCGGGCTGCCGATGTCCGCCGACTTCACCGTGCGGCAGGGCGGCGCGCTGGTCCTGGTCGCGATCGTGGCCCGGCTCGGGGTGACGGCCGTCGCCGCGTACTCCATCGCGTACAAGGTCATGTACGTCGCCACCATGGCGTTCTACGCGGTCCGGCAGGCCGCCTCGATCCACACCGCGCACACCCGCGGCGCGGGGCGTGACGAGCGGGGCGCCATCGGTCGGCAGGCCGTGCTCGTCTCCGGCGCGGCCGGCCTGCTCGCCGCCGGTCTGCTCGGCGCGCTGGCACCGTGGATCATGCGGGCCTTCGGCGCCGGTCCCGACGTCGCGCACGACGGTGTGCTGTTCCTGCGCTGCGTCGGTCCGTACCTGCTGCTGATGGCCTGCTGCATCGCGCTCGGCGGGGTCTTCGAGGGGAGCGGGGGAGCGCCGGTCCTGCTGCGGGTCACCCTGCTCGGCACCGCGGTCCAGCTACCGCTCGCCTACGTCCTGTCGGGGCTCGGACTGCCCGGGATCTGCCTCGCCCTCGCCCTGTCCATGACGGTGCAGTGCGCGGCGCTGGGCGTCTGGGCCCGGCGTCAGGAGGACGCCAGGCTCTCCTGGGTGCGGGCCGCCTGAGAGGGCACCCTCGGCGCGGGGTCGGACACCGTGCTCCGCCACAGCTCCAGGGCGGCCAGCACGGTGGCGATCACCAGCAGGCCGTTGCGCGCGAACAGGAGGCTCACGCCCAGCAGATCGCTGCCCACGACGTGCGAGAACCAGACCGGGAACTCCAGGACGGTCACGAAGCACGCGGCCAGCACCAGGACGACCGGCAGGACCATCCCGCTGCGGCGGAAGCACAGACAGACCGCCGCGAGCCCGACCAGCCACACCATGTACTGCGGGCTGATCACCCGGCTGGTGGTCGTGAACATCAGCACCGCCACGAACGCGGCGTCCGCGAGCGTGTGCGGCAGGAACCGCCTGACGCGCAGCCGCCACAGCAGCAGCCAGCCGAAGGCGAGCCCGGTGAGGACCAGGGCCGCCGTGCTCACCACGTCGACGTACGGGCCGAGGAACTCCACCGACCCGTAGTTGAGCAGCACCTGACCGTCCCAGCCGTGCCCGCGCGCCACGTGGAAGACCAGGGAGCCGAGCGACTCCACCTCGGTGCCGCGGTCGCGCTGGAACGTCAGGAAGGAGAACGCGCCCGGCATCGCCAGGCCGAACACGGCCGCGATCACCGCGGCCGTCGCCGCGGCCGCGGCCCAGGCCCGGCGCCGGACGGCCCCCACCAGCAGCAGCACCGGCCACACCTTCACCAGTGCGCCGAAGCCGGTGAGCATCCCCATGATGCGGGGGTGGCGCGCACCGGCGAGCAGCGCGGCGACCGCGACGGACGTCACCATCACGTCGTAGCGGGCGTACACGGTCGGACCGAGCAGCGGTACCCCGACCGCCCACACCCAGGCCCCGCGCAGGGTCTTGCCGGGGCGCAGGCCCGCGTAGAAGAGCAGGGCGAACACCACGAGGTCGGCGACGCAGGCCAGCACGAAGAACGCCTGCGCGTAGCCCAGGGTGGGCAGCAGCGCGGGGGAGAGGATCGCGAGCGCGGCGGCCGGCGGGTACTGCCAGGTGACGTCGTCCAGCGGGAAGGTGCCGTCACGCAGGACCTCGTACCAGCCCTGGTAGATCACGAACACGTCGCTCGTGACGTCGGGGCCGGGGAAGACGTACACCTTGAACACGAACAGGAGCAGCAGCACTCTGGTCAGGGTCCAGGTCCCGAGCAGCGCGAGCGGTCCGTACGGGAACCACGCCCCCCTAGTGCCCGTCATGCCCACCTGGTCCTTGTCCGTCCCGAACGTATGTGCTGTGCTGCCGTGGTCCCGCACGGCCCGCGGTCGCGTCGTCGCGGAGCCCGCTGCGTGCCGCGTGCGCCGTGGTCATGATGTCGCGCCGCCCTGTGCGCGAGCCGTCAAGCGCGGCCGTGCGGAGCTGTGAGTATAGGTTCGATAGTGTCGAACACGATGCACAAGACCTTGATCGTGACGAACGACTTCCCGCCCAGGCCGGGCGGCATCCAGGCGTTCCTGCACAACATGGCGCTGCGCCTGGACCCCGAGCGGCTCGTCGTCTACGCCTCCACCTGGAAGCGCGGACGCGAGGGCGCCGAGGCCACCGCCGCCTTCGACGCGGAGCAGCCCTTCACCGTCGTGCGCGACCGCACGACGATGCTGCTGCCCACGCCGGGGGCCACCCGGCGGGCCGTCGGACTGCTGCGCGAGCACGGCTGCACGTCGGTGTGGTTCGGGGCGGCGGCGCCGCTCGGCCTGATGGCGCCGGCGCTGCGCCGGGCCGGCGCGCAGCGGATCGTGGCCACCACCCACGGGCACGAGGCCGGCTGGGCGCAGCTGCCCGCGGCCCGCGGACTCCTGCGCCGCATCGGCGAGTCCACCGACACGATCACCTACCTCGGTGAGTACACCCGCTCCCGGATCGCCTCCGCGCTGACCCCCGAGGCCGCCGCGCGCATGGTCCAACTGCCGCCCGGCGTCGACGAGAAGACCTTCCACCCCTCCTCGGGCGGTGACGTGGTCCGTGCCCGGCTGGGCCTGACCGACCGCCCCGTCGTCGTGTGCGTCTCGCGTCTCGTGCCGCGCAAGGGCCAGGACACCCTGATCCTCGCGATGCCGCGCATCCTCGCCAAGGAGCCGGACGCGGTGCTCCTGATCGTCGGCGGCGGGCCCTACGAGCGGGACCTGCGCAAACTCGCGTACGACACCGGTGTCGGCGAGGCGGTCCGGTTCACCGGGGCGGTGCCCTGGTCGGAACTGCCCGCGCACTACGGCGCCGGGGACGTCTTCGCGATGCCCTGCCGTACGCGGCGCGGGGGCCTCGACGTCGAGGGGCTCGGCATCGTGTACCTGGAGGCGTCCGCGACCGGGCTGCCCGTCGTCGCCGGTGACTCCGGTGGGGCGCCGGACGCGGTGCTCGACGGCGAGACCGGGTGGGTGGTCCGCGGTGGCTCGCCGTCCGAGACGGCCGACCGTGTCGTCACCCTCCTCGGTGACTCCGAGCTCCGCCGCCGCATGGGTGAGCGGGGGCGCGCCTGGGTCGAGGAGAAGTGGCGCTGGGACCTGCTGGCCGAGCACCTGCGTGAGCTGCTGTAACCGAGCACCTGCGTGAGCTGCTGTAGGGGTTGCTCGCCCCCTCCGCCCCTGCCCGTCCCGTTGTCCTGGGGGCTGCCGCCCCCAGACCCCCGCTGCGGCCTGGACGGCCTCGTCCTCAAACGCCGGACGGGCTGAATCGGCCCCTCCGGCGTTTGAGGAGCGGGGTCCGGGGCGGAGCCCCGGGTGTGGGACGGGTAGGGGCGGCGGGGCGAGGTTCCTCGCTCTCGGAGGCTGTGCCCCGGGATTCCCGCTTCGGCCTGGACGGCCTCGTGCTCAAGCGGCCGACGGGCTGGGATTCCTCGGCGCCGGGGCGGCAGAGGCGCAGCCCCGGGGGAGTGGGAACGCGGAGGGCGCGGGTCCTCGGTGAGGATCCGCGCCCTGAAGACTTCCGAAGGGCTCAGCCCCGGTAGATCGCCTCGATCTCGTCCGCGTAGTCCTTCGCCACCACATTGCGCTTGAGCTTCAGCGACGGCGTCAGATGCCCCGACTCCTCGGTGAACTGCGAAGCGAGGATACGGAACTTGCGCACCGACTCCGCCTTGGACACGGCGGCGTTGCCGTCGTCGACGGCGTCCTGGATCGCCGCGAGGAGATCCGCGTCCTCGCGCAGCGACGCCGCGGTCGAACCGGCCGGCTTGCCGTGCTCGTCGGCCCAGCGGCCCAGGAACTCCTCGTCGACGGTGACCAGCGCGCCGACGAACGGACGCCCGTCGCCGACGACCATGCACTCCGCGACGAGCGCGTGCGCACGGATGCGGTCCTCGATCACGGCCGGGGCGACGTTCTTGCCGCCCGCGGTGACGATGATCTCCTTCTTGCGGCCGGTGATGCGGAGGTAGCCGTCCTCGTCGAGGGTGCCGATGTCACCGGTGTGGAACCAGCCGTCGGCCAGCGCCTCGGCGGTTGCGGCCTCGTTGTTCCAGTAGCCCTTGAACAGGTGCTCGCCGTGCAGCAGCACCTCGCCGTCGTCGGCGATCCGGACGACGGAGCCCGGCAGCGGCTGGCCCACGGTGCCGATCTTCGTCCGGTCCCACGGGTTGAACGCGGTCGCCGCGCAGGACTCGGTCAGGCCGTAGCCCTCCAGCACCGTGAAGCCGATGCCGCGGAAGAAGTGGCCGAGGCGCTCGCCCAGCGGCGCGCCGCCGGAGATGGCGTACTCGCCGCGGCCGCCGAGCACCGCCCGCAGCTTGCTGTAGACCAGCTTGTCGAAGGTCTTGTGCTTGATCCGCAGGCCGAGGGAGGGCCCCGACGGGGTGTCCAGGGCGCGGCTGTACGCGATCGCCGTGTCCGCCGCCTTGTCGAAGATCTTGCCCTTGCCGTCCGCCTGGGCCTTGGCGCGCGCCGAGTTGTAGACCTTCTCGAACACGCGCGGCACACCGAGGATCAGCGTCGGCCGGAACGCGGCGAGCTCGTCGGTGAGGTTCTTGATGTCGGGGACGCAGCCGAGCTTGATCGGCGCCATCATCGGCGCGACCTGCACGAGCCGGCCGAACACGTGCGCCAGCGGGAGGAACAGCAGGACGGAGCACTCGCCCGTGCGGAACAGCGGGCGCAGGCGCTCGACGATGTTGCCGCACTCCGCGAAGAACGCCCGGTGGGTCAGCACACAGCCCTTGGGACGGCCGGTGGTCCCGCTCGTGTAGACGATGGTCGCCGGGTCGTCGGCCTTGGCGAGGGAGCTGCGCTCCTCGACGGTCGCGTCGCTGACGTCCTTGCCGAGCCGGCCCAGCTCCTCGATGCCGCCGGCCTCGATCTGCCAGACGTGCTTGAGGGCGGGCAGCCGGTCGCGCACCGAGTCCACCGCGGCGGCGTGCGCGTCCAGTTCGACGATGCAGGCGGTCGCGCCCGAGTCGCCGAGGATCCACTGGACCTGCTCGGGGGAGCTGGTCTCGTACACGGGCACGGTGATCGCGCCGGCGCTCCAGATCGCGAAGTCGAGCAGCGTCCACTCGTAGCGGGTGCGGGACATCAGGCCCACCCGGTCGCCGGGCTGCACGCCCGAGGCGATCAGGCCCTTGGCCGCGGCGTGCACCTCGGCGAGGAAGGCGGTGGCGGTGACATCCGTCCAGGTGTCGCCGACCTTGCGGGCGATGACGGCCACGTCGGGATGCTGCGCGGCGTTTCTGCGGACGATGTCGGTGAGATTTCCGTCCGCAGGGACCTCGTACAAAGCCGGAAGGCTGAACTCGCGCAAGACTGCTGCTCCTCATAGGGCGCCGACGCCACGACTCTGTGTGATGCGACGGTGCGGTCCAAGGCTCGGGCAGGCACTCAGGTGATCACTTGTTGAAAACCTGAGTACGACTGGACTGCCCGGACGTTACCCGCCGGTATGGCGTCTTCGACAGGGGGTCCCGGCGAGATGTTCTGTGCGTCACACGTGTTGGCGTTCCTTCGCGCACAGTAGTCCACGCAATTCCTGACTAGCCAGTAACCGCAGGTCCGACCGCCTCTATTCACGTTTGCCCCACACGCCTACGCTTGATCGTCATGGCACCCACACCGGTCGGCAACGCGAGGACGCGCATTCATGTGGTCAGCGACGTGCACGGCAACGTCCGCGACCTGGCCCGGGCCGGGGACGGCGCCGACGCCCTGATCTGCCTCGGTGACCTGGTGCTCTTCCTCGACTACGCCGACCACTCGCGCGGCATCTTCCCGGACCTGTTCGGTGTGGAGAACGCGGACCGCATCGTCGAGCTGCGCACCGCCCGCCGCTTCGAGGAGGCGCGCGCGTTCGGCGCCCGTCTGTGGTCGGGCATCGACGCGGACCGGGCCGCCGCCATCGAGAAGGCGGTGCGCAAGCAGTACGCCGAGATGTTCGCCGCGTTCCCGACGCCGACGTACGCGACCTACGGCAATGTCGACATGCCGACCCTGTGGCCGGAGTACGCCGGGCCCGGTACGCAGGTCCTCGACGGCGAACGCGTGGAGATCGGCGGCCGGGTCTTCGGGTTCGTCGGCGGCGGACTGCGGACGCCGATGCGCACGCCCTACGAGATCAGCGACGAGGAGTACGCGGCCAAGGTCGAGGCGATCGGCGAGGTCGACGTGCTGTGCTCGCACATTCCGCCGGAGGTGCCGGAGTTGGTGTACGACACGGTGGCGCGCCGCTTCGAGCGCGGCTCCCGCGCCCTCCTGGACGCGATCCGGCGCACCCGCCCGCGCTACGCCCTGTTCGGCCACGTCCACCAGCCGCTCGCCCCCCGTATGCGGGTCGGGGCGACGGAATGCGTCAATGTGGGCCACTTCGCGGCCACGGGCACGCCGTGGGCGCTGGAGTGGTGAGGCGCCGGAACCGGTGAACCCCAGGTGGGGTGACAGCGCCCGCGGCTGTGCGCGGTAGCCTTCACGCTGCACACACGTGCGCCCCACCCTCCCTCACCGGACCGCATCTGGAGGAGCCACCGCGATGGCGGAACACACCAGTTCGAGCATCACGATCGAGGCGGCACCGGCTGACGTCATGGCGGTGATCGCCGACTTCGCCCGCTACCCGGACTGGACGGGTGAGGTGAAGGAGGCCGAGGTGCTCGCCACCGACGACCAGGGCCGCGCCGAGCAGGTGCGCCTCGTCATGGACGCCGGCGCCATCAAGGACGACCAGACCCTCGGCTACACCTGGACCGGCGACCACGAGGTCTCCTGGACCCTGGTCAAGTCCCAGATGCTGCGCTCGCTCGACGGCTCGTACCTCCTCAAGCCCGCGGGCACGGGTGCCACCCAGGTCACCTACCAGCTGACCGTCGACGTCAAGATCCCCATGCTCGGCATGATCAAGCGCAAGGCCGAGAAGGTCATCATCGACCGCGCGCTGGCGGGCCTGAAGAAGCGCGTGGAGTCGGGCGAGGTCTGACTGCCGGCACCGGCGCGCGGCTACGGCGATCCCGGCGCCGCGGGAGCGGAGCGGGGTGCGCCCGGCGATCTCCGCCGCCGGCGCGGCACCCCCGGCGTCCTGGACACCGCGTCCGGTGAGTCCGGCGGTCTCCGTCGGGAGCGTGACGTCCGTTGCGTCCTGGGGGCCGAGCGCGGTGACTCCGATGGTCTCTCCCGGGAGGGCGACGTCCGTGGTGACCTGGACACCGCGTCCGGTGGGTCCGGCGGTCTCCGTCGGGAGCGCGACGTCCGTTGCGTCCTGGGGGCCGAGCGCGGTGACTCCGATGGTCTCTCCCGGGAGGGCGACGTCCGTGGTGACCTGGACACCGCGTCCGGTGGGTCCGGCGGTCTCCGTCGGGAGCGCGACGTCCCCGGCGACCGGGGGACCGGGTCCGGTGGCCCCGGCAACCGGGGGAGCGCGGTCCGTCGCGCCGGTGCGGCGCAGGTACCGTTCACCCTCATGCGCACCATCCTGATCACCGGCCAGGGCGGCACCGGCCGTACCACCGTCGCCGCGGCCACCGCGCTGCGGGCAGCCCACCAGGGCACCCGCACCTTGGTGCTCACCGCCGACCGCACCGACACCCTGGGTGCGGTCCTCGGCGTTCCGACGGGCCCGACCCCCGTGGAGGCCGCGCCGAACCTCACCGCCTGGCGCCCCGACGCCGCCGCGCGTTTCCGCGAGGACCTCACCGCCTTCCAGCAGCGGGCCACCGCCGCCCTCGACCTGCTCGGCGCCTCCCGCCTGGACGCGGAGGAAGTCACCCCGCTGCCCGGCGCCGAGGAACTCGCCGTGCTGCGCGCCCTGCGCGACGCCGCGCTCTCGGAGGCCTACGAGCTCCTGGTCGTGGACCTCCCGCCGGCCCCGCAGACCCTCGCCCTCCTCGGCCTCCCCGAGGAACTCCGCCGCTATCTGCGTCGGCTGCTCCCTCCCGAGCGCCAGGCCGCCCGCGCCCTGCGACCCGTCCTCGGGCGGCTCGCGGGCGTCCCGATGCCCGCGGAGTGGCTGTACGAGACGGCCGCACGCTGGGACGTCGAGCTGGCCGCGGTGCAGGCGGTCGTCGAGGACAGGGCCACGACCGTACGACTGGTCGCGGAGCCCGGCCCGGCAGGCACCGACGCCGTACGGACCGCCTCCACCGCGCTCGCCCTGCGTGGACTGTCCGTCGACGCCCTGGTCGCCAACCGTGTCCTGCCCGCCGCCACGGACGACCCGTGGCTCGCCGCCCTCGCGGCCCAGCAGCACAAGGCCCTGGACGAGTGGCGCGACACGTACGACCTGCACGCGGTCCCGCACCTGGGGCGGGATCCCCGGGGCGGCGGCGACCTCGCCGAACTTCCGGTGCCCCACGTCAACGCGGCGCCCACCCCGGTCGAGTGGCCCGTCACCGACCGGCTCGCCGATGACGGCGTGCTCGTCTGGCACATTCCGCTCCCCGGCGCGATACGCGACGAACTGGACCTCGTCCGGCGCGGCGACGAACTCGTCGTCACCGTCGGGCAGTTCCGCAGGATCGTCGCCCTTCCGTCGGCCCTGCGCCGCTGCACCGTGGACGGCGCGGCGCTGCGTGAGGGCGAGCTGCGGATCCGCTTCGCGCCGGACCCCGCGCTGTGGCCGCGCGGCAAGTGAGGCGACGTCCGTGGCCCAGCCGATCCGTGCCCCGGACACGGTGAACGGTGTACCCCCGTTCGGGTAACGTCGAAGGCACGAAACGTAGGCAGGAGTCCGCCATGAGCGAAGAGCGCCCCACAACCGACGCCGCTCAGGAGGAGACGGCCGAAGAGGTGCGCGCGGCCGACGCCGACGCCTGGGCGCAGGCGTGCGCCGAGGACCTCGCGGCGGAGAAGGCCCGCCGCCGCGCTCAGTACGGCACGCCTCCCGGCTCGGCCGCCGAGGAACTGCGCAAGCTCGTCGACGCCGTCGCCGACAAGCTGTCCGGACTGCAGTCGCCGCTGTTCGGCGCGGTCGCCTCCGGCACCGCCCAGCAGATGGTCAACCAGGTCGTGCAGCAGGCCAAGGCCGCCGTCGAGCCCGTCCTGGAGCGGAACCCGGACGTGTTCGACCACCTCGCGGCCGCGGGTTCCGAGCTGCTCGCCGCCTACCGCTCGGCCGTCGAGGCCCAGGAGCGGCGCTGGACCACCCGGGACACCGGACCTCGCGACGAGGGCATGGGTCCGGGGGAGCGGATTGACTTGGACTGAAGGCCCCTCGGGTACGGTTGGCCGTAGCGGGGCTCGACCGAAACTGAGGGATTCATGGGACTCACCATCGGCGTCGATATCGGCGGCACGAAGATCGCGGCCGGTGTGGTCGACGAGGAAGGCAACATCCTCTCGACCCACAAGGTGCCGACCCCCAGCACGCCGCAGGCCATCGTGGACGCGATCGCCTCGGCCGTTGAGGGCGCGCGCGCCGGTCACGACATCGTGGGCGTCGGCATCGGTGCCGCCGGATATGTGAACCGCCAGCGCTCGACGGTCTACTTCGCGCCGAACATCGACTGGCGGCAGGAGCCGCTCAAGGCCGAGGTCGAAGCCCGGGTGGGCCTGCCGGTCGTCGTCGAGAACGACGCGAACGCGGCCGCGTGGGGCGAGTACAAGTTCGGCGCCGGCAAGGGTCACCGCAACGTCATCTGCATCACCCTGGGCACGGGCCTCGGTGGCGGCATCATCATCGGCAACAAGCTGCGCCGCGGGCACTTCGGGGTGGCCGCCGAGTTCGGCCACATCCGCATGGTGCCCGACGGTCTGCTGTGCGGCTGCGGCTCACAGGGCTGCTGGGAGCAGTACGCCTCCGGACGCGCCCTCGTCCGGTACGCCAAGCAGCGGGCCAACGCGACCCCCGAGCACGCGGAGATCCTCCTCGCCCTGGGCAACGGCACGCCCGACGGCATCGAGGGCAAGCACATCTCGGTGGCCGCGCGCCAGGGCGACCCTGTCGCGGTGGACTCCTACCGCGAGCTGGCCCGCTGGGCCGGTGCCGGCCTCGCCGACCTGGCCTCGCTCTTCGACCCGTCCGCGTTCATCGTCGGCGGCGGCCTCTCGGACGAGGGCGAGCTGGTGCTCGACCCGATCCGCAAGTCGTACAAGCGCTGGCTCGTCGGCGGCAACTGGCGCCCTGTGGCCGACGTCATCGCCGCGCAGCTGGGCAACAAGGCCGGCCTCGTCGGTGCCGCGGACCTGGCCCGGGAGCCCGACCCGATCATGTGACACGCGCACCGCCTGTGTACGTCTCCGCCCGCCGCGCCCTCCGGGGACGGCGGGCGGTGCCATGCCCGCCCCGCCCTCCAGGGACGGCGGGCGGTGCCATGGCCGCCCCGTACCGCGACCGGATCGTCGAACCGGACGTCGTCCAGTCCAGCTCTCCCACCGCAACGCCGTCCCCGGGGCGCACCGCCGCTCTCCGACCGGGTCGCCCGAGCGGGCGCGCCTTCCTGGTGCCCGATCCGGATCGCCGCCTCGGGCACGCATCGCCGCTCTCCGACCGGACCGCCGCCCCCGGCGCGTACTCCCGCTCTCCGACCGGATCACCGCCCCCCGGCGCGCACTCCCGGTCCCGGGGGGCCGTGGCGGCGTATCTTGATCCGCATGGCGACGACCCCGCTGCCCAACTCCCGTACCGAGCCCGACGGTTCCGCCGTCATCCGGGTGCTCAGCTACAACATCCGCTCGATGCGCGACGACACCGACGCGCTCGCGCGGGTGATCAGCGCCTGCGAACCCGACCTCGTCCTGGTCCAGGAGGCGCCGCGCTTCTTCCGCTGGCGCAAGAAGCTGGCACGGCTCGCGGCGGCGTCCGGACAGGTGATCCTCTCGGGCGGGGCCACCGCCGCCGGCCCCGCACTGCTCTGCTCCCTGCGGGGGACGGTGGAACGCACCGAGGACGTCCTGCTCCCGCTCACCCCCGGCCTGCACCGGCGCGGCTTCGCCACCGCGGTGGTGCGCTTCGGGAGGGCCCGCCTCGGCGTCCTGAGCTGTCACCTCTCGCTCCAGAAGGACGAGCGGTACGAGCAGGGCGGCATGCTCCTCGACCGTCTCGCCGGCCTCGGCACCCCGTATGCCGTCGCGGGCGGAGACCTCAACGAACGCCCCGGCGGACCCACCTTCACGCGCCTGGCCGGCACGCTCCAGGACGGGTGGACGACCTGCCCCTGGGGTGCCGAGCACACCTCCACCCCCACCGACCCGCACCAGCGGATCGACGCGATCTTCGCCACGGCCGGCGTCGAGATCCTGGGCTGCGGGGTACCGCTCGGCCTGACCGGCGTGACGGAGGAAGACCTGAGGGCGGCCACGGACCATCTGCCCGTACTGGCCGCCCTCAAGGTGCCCGCGTCCTGAGACGCGCTCAGACCACCGCGCCCCGGCCGGGGTCGTCCTCGTCCTCGTCGTCGGTCTTCATCCGCATCACCAGGGTGGTGAAACCGCCCAGGAAGCCGCCTATGCCGAGGGTGGCGAGCCACCAGGTCATGTCCCAGCCGAGGAGCACCGCAAGCAGCAGGAGCACCGGGCCGCCGAGCACGGCGAGCCAGGCGAACTTGGCGGTCGCGTCCGCAGCCGGCAGCGGGGGCGGCTCGGGCGGCACGAAGTGGCCCTCGTCGTCCTCGTCGAAGTCGTCGTCGGAGGGCTCGGACGCGCGGTAGTCCCGCGGGCCGCCCACACCGGGAGCGAACGCGACCGAGCTGCCCAGCGGCTTCGCCGGGGACGGCTCGTCCCCGGCGGGCCTGTCCGAGGATCCGGTCCCCGCGGCGCTCTTCTCGCCGTCGTTCTTCTCGCCGTCGTCCGGGCCGTCGTTCGTCTCCGGGTCGAGGAGCGCGAGGTCCTCGACCGACTTGAACGGCTTCGCGCCCGGCGGGTCCGGCGGTTCCTCCCCGTACCCCGCGACGATCGCCTGCCACGCGGCGTCCTCGTCGAAGGGCACGCTCTGCTCCTCCGGCGACCCGCCGAGGGCATCACCGGACGACCCGCCGAGGGGCTCCCCGACCGGGATGCCCTTCTCCTCGGAGTCGCCGCGGTCCGCGTCGTACTCAGCCACCGGTGGCCGTCCCTTCCTGCTGACCCAGCCGGCCCGTGCCGGGCTCCTTGCCGACAGCGGGCGCGAGCCGGGCGATGAAGGCGTAGCTCTCCTCGAAGATCCGGTCCGCGTCATGGTCCAACGTCGCGACGTGGTAGCTCTGTTCCAGCAGGATCTCCGTGACGTCCGTGGACGACACCCTGCTCAGGACACGGGCCGAGTCCGCGGGCGGCACGACATGGTCCTGCGGGCTGTGCAGCAGCAGCAACGGCTGGGTGACCTGGGGCAGCTCACCGTCGACCTGCCGGTAGAAATTCCGCATCGAGTGCGCGGAGTGCAGGGGCACCCGGTCGTAGCCGATCTCCTGGGCGCCCTCCTTGGCGATGTCGCTCGTGATCCCCTTCACGGTGGGCACGAGGTGGCGCAGGACCGGGAGGGCGTGCGCGGCGAGGCCGTGCACCTTGTTCGCCGGGTTGACGACCACGACGCCGGTGACGTCGTCCCCGTGCTTCGCGGCCAGCCGCAGGGCCAGGGTGCCGCCCATCGACAGACCGAGGACGAAGACCTGGTCGCACCGGTCCTTCAGGGCACGCAGCTCGCGGTCGACCTCCGCGTACCAGTCCTGCCAGCCCGTGAGCTGCATGTCCTCCCAGCGTGTGCCGTGCCCCGGCAGCAGCGGCAGCGCGACGGTCAGGCCGCGCTCGGCGAGAAACTCCGCCCAGGGCCGCAGCGACTGCGGGGACCCGGTGAAACCGTGGCAGAGGAGGACGCCGACCTCTCCGCCCTCGCGGCGGAACGGCTCGGCTCCAGGAAGGACCGGCACCTTCGGTCTCCTGTTCATCAGGCGGGCGGAACGGAACGAACGGAACCCCCGAGACTTCGAGGCGTACTTCACCGTACGCGACCGCACTGACACCGACCAGGGTCGTCGGACCCTTTGACGGCGCTCCGGGTTAAGGTCTGACCGACGACACAGGAGGCACTCGGTTGATCTACGGCGCAATGAAGTTTTCCATCGGAGGGCCGCTGAAGCTCGCCTTCAGACCCTGGGTGGAAGGCCTCGAGAACATCCCCGCCGAGGGCCCCGCGATTCTGGCGAGCAATCACCTGTCCTTCTCGGACTCGTTCTTCCTGCCCGCGATGCTGGACCGCAAGGTGACCTTCATCGCGAAGGCCGAGTACTTCACGACGCCCGGCCTGAAGGGCCGGATGACGGCCGCCTTCTTCAAGGGCGTCGGGCAGCTTCCCGTCGACCGCTCCGGTGCGCGCGGCGCGGGCGAGGCGGCGATCAAGAGCGGTATCGAGGTCATCGAGCGCGGTGAGCTGTTCGGCATCTATCCGGAGGGCACGCGCTCCCCGGACGGCCGTCTCTACCGCGGCAAGCCCGGCGGCCTCGCGCGCGTGGCGCTCGCCACCGGCGCCCCCGTCATCCCGGTGGCGATGATCGACACCGAGAAGATCCAGCCGCCGGGGAAGGTGATGCCCAAGCTGATGCGCCCGGGCATCCGTATCGGCAAGGCGCTCGACTTCAGCCGGTACGTCGGCATGGAGCACGACCGTTTCGTGCTCCGCGCGGTGACCGACGAGGTCATGTACGAGATCATGAAGCTCTCCGGCCAGGAGTACGTCGACATGTACGCGACGGCCGCCAAGCGGCAGATCGCGGAGGAGGCGAAGGCCGAGAAGGAGGCGGACAAGGCGGCGAAGGCGGCGCTCGCGCAGGCCGCGAAGCAGGCCGCCGGGGAATCCGGCCAGGGGGACAAGGAACGTTCCGGCTCCTAGTAGCGTCCGTGAGGACGTCGGGGAGCGGTGGGGTGGGGGGACATGGCCAGGCGCGAGAGAGTCATGAGGATGTCGGTCGAGCTGCCGCTGTGGCGCGCGCTCACCGCCTACCGCGTCCTGACCATGTTCTACGCGGTCGGGCTCTTCGCCACCGCGTACGACGAGTTCACCCGTCCCTGGGTCGCCATCGTGTTCTACGCGGTGCTGTGCGTGTGGACCCTGGCGACCCTGCCCAGGGTGGCGAACGCGGCCAACTGCACCAAGGGGTTCCTGGCCGCCGACCTCACCGTCGCGCTCGTCGGCATCCTGCTCACCCGGGTCGCCGACGCCTCGTCGCGGATCGAGGACGGCGGCCCGACGCTGCCGTCCATATGGACCGCCGGTTCCGTCCTCGCCTTCGCGGTCAAGGGCGGCTGGCGATGGGCGGCCTTCGCCTCGACCCTGGTCGCCGCGGTCAACGTCGTCGAGCGGGGCGCCCCGACCCGCGACACCGTGCACAACGTGATCCTCGTCTGGGTCGCCTCCATCGCCATCGGATACGTCGTCGAGGTCGCCCGCGCCTCCGAGCGCACCCTCGCCCGCGCCCTGGAGATCGAGGCCGCCACCCGGGAGCGGGAGCGTCTGGCCCGCGACATCCACGACGGCGTGCTCCAGGTGCTCGCCATGGTGCAGCGGCGCGGAACCGCGCTCGGCGGCGAGGCGGCGGAGCTGGGCCGGATGGCCGGTGAGCAGGAGGTGGCGCTGCGCACGCTGGTCTCGGGCGGTCTGGTGCCCGTCTCCCGGGTGTCCGAGGACGCCGCGCTCGGCGCGGTCGTACGGGCCGTCGACGAACCGGACGCCGGCGAGGAGGCGGCCGGCCCGGCCGACCTGCGGGCCCTGCTGGCCCCGTACGCCGCCGCGCGCGTGACCCTCTCCGAGCCCGGCGCGCCCGTACGGCTGGCACCTGGGGCCGCCGGGGAACTGGCCGCCGCCGTCGGTGCCGCCCTCGACAACGTCCGCAAGCATGCCGGTCCCGACGCCCGTGCCTGGATCCTCGTCGAGGACGAACCGGACGAGGTGATCGTGACCGTGCGGGACGACGGTCCTGGCATTCCCGAGGGCCGGCTCGCGCAGGCCGAGGGCGAGGGGCGGCTCGGGGTCGCCCTGTCGATCCGCGGTCGGCTGCGCGACCTGGGCGGCACGGCCGAGCTGATCTCGGTCCCGGGCCAGGGCACCGAGGTCGAGCTGAAGGTGCCCAAGGCGTCCGCGGCGAAGGCGGAGCAGTGACCCGGGCGAGGACGGAGCGGTGAACCGGAGGAAGGCGGAGCGGTGACCCGGGGGGAAGAGGCAATGGCGACGACGAACACGGTGGGGCGGCGATGACGGCGAAGACGGAGGCGGCGGACGTGCGGGGGAACGACCCGATCAAGGTCATGGTGGTCGACGACCACCCCATGTGGCGTGACGCCGTCGCCCGCGACCTCACCGAGTCGGGCTTCGACGTGGTCGCCACCGCGGGCGACGGCGAACAGGCCGTGCGCCGTGCCCGGGCCGCCGCGCCCGACGTCCTCGTGCTCGACCTGAACCTGCCCGCCAAGCCCGGCGTCCAGGTCTGCAAGGAACTGGTCGGCGCCAACCCCGCCCTGCGTGTCCTGGTGCTGTCGGCCAGCGGTGAGCACGCCGACGTCCTGGAGGCGGTGAAGTCCGGCGCGACCGGCTATCTCCTCAAGTCGGCGTCCACGGAGGAGCTGATCGACGCGGTGCGCCGTACGGCCGTCGGCGACCCGGTGTTCACCCCGGGCCTCGCGGGCCTCGTCCTCGGCGAGTACCGCAGGCTCGCCTCCGAACCGGTCCCCGCCGCGGGCGACGACGAACCGAAGGCCCCGCAGCTCACCGACCGCGAGACCGAGGTGCTCCGGCTCGTCGCCAAGGGCCTGAGCTACAAGCAGATAGCGGAACGTCTCGTCATCTCCCACCGCACGGTGCAGAACCACGTGCAGAACACCCTGGGCAAGCTCCAGTTGCACAATCGGGTGGAGCTGGTGCGGTACGCCATCGAACGCGGTCTTGACGAGGCGTAAACCTGGTGCATCCCACCTTCGGGTGAAGGTCGTAGATCAACACCCTCACAATTCACCGGAATTGACCTTCCGCACCATGCCGAAGTGACCTGCATCACCCTTAGCGTGAGTCCATCAGGCAACCGCGGCGAAGGGACTTTTCCATGCGGGTCGGAGTACTGACCGGAGGCGGCGACTGCCCCGGGCTCAACGCCGTCATCCGGGGCATCGTCCGCAAGGGCGTGCAGGAGTACGGCTACGACTTCGTCGGCTTCCGGGACGGCTGGCGAGGTCCGCTCGAAGGCGACACCGTCCGTCTCGACATCCCCGCCGTGCGTGGCATCCTGCCGCGCGGCGGCACCATCCTCGGCTCCTCGCGGACCAACCCCCTCAAGCAGGAGGACGGTATCCGCCGGATCAAGGAGAACCTCGCCAAGCAGGAGGTCGAGGCGCTCATCGCGATCGGCGGCGAGGACACCCTGGGCGTGGCGGCGCGCCTCACCGACGAGTACGGCGTGCCCGTCGTCGGCGTACCGAAGACCATCGACAACGACCTCTCCGCCACCGACTACACCTTCGGTTTCGACACCGCGGTCGGCATCGCGACCGAGGCCATCGACCGCCTGCACACCACCGCCGAGTCGCACATGCGCGTGCTCGTCGTCGAGGTCATGGGCCGTCACGCGGGCTGGATCGCCATCCACTCCGGTCTGGCGGGCGGGGCCAACGCCATCCTCATCCCGGAACAGCGCTTCGACGTCGAGCAGGTCTGTCAATGGGTGACCTCGCGCTTCAAGGCGTCGTACGCGCCGATCGTCGTGATCGCCGAGGGCGCCATGCCCAAGGACGGCGAGATGGTCCTCAAGGACGGCTCGCTCGACTCCTTCGGCCATGTCCGCCTCTCCGGCGTCGGCGAGTGGCTGGCCAAGGAGATCGAGAGGCGCACCGGCAAGGAGGCCCGCACCACCGTGCTCGGGCACGTCCAGCGGGGCGGCACCCCGAGCGCCTTCGACCGCTGGCTGGCCACCCGGTTCGGCCTGCACGCCATCGAGGCCGTCCGGGACGGCGACTTCGGCAAGATGGTCGCCCTGCGCGGCACGGACATCGTCCGCGTGCCGATCGCGGAGGCCACGGCCAAGCTGAAGACGGTGGACCCGAAGCTGTACGAGGAGGTCGGCGTCTTCTTCGGCTGACCCGGCACCCTGGGGTTATGGGCCGTATATTCGGCCCATAATCCTCCAGAGCGGGAGATGCCGGTGGAGATCGTTGCGTTCGGTGTGCAGTCCGACGAGAGGCCGCTCATCGAGAAGGCCTTCGAGGGGCACCACGAAATCCGCTGCCTCGACGTCTTCCTCACCGAGGACACCGCTCCCATCGCGGCCGGCTACGAGGCCGTCTCCAGCAGCGTCAACTGCGGCCTGGGGCACCACGTCCTGCAGACGCTCGCGGCCGGCGGCACCCGGCTGATCGCCCAGCGCTCCACCGGGTTCAACAACATCGAACTCGAGGTCGCCGAACGCCTGGGCATGACGGTCGCCCGGGTCTCGTACTACTCGCCCCACTCGGTCGCCGAGTTCGCCTGGACCCTCGCGATGGCCGTCAACCGCCGTGTCGTGCGCGCCGCGACCCGCACCCGCGACTTCGACTTCCGGCTCGACGGGCTGATGGGCCGTGACATGCACGGCCGCACCGCCGGCGTGGTCGGCACCGGCAAGATCGGTGAGGTGTTCGCCACGATCGCGCACGGCTTCGGCATGAACCTGCTCGGCTGGGACATCGCCGAGAACCCGGCCTGTGTCCAACTCGGCATGAAGTACGTCCCCAAGGAGCGCCTCCTCGCCGAGTCCGACCTCATCACCCTGCACGTGCCGCTGATGCCGCAGACCCATCACCTCGTGGACGCCGCGGCCCTGCGGGCCATGAAGGACGACGCGATCCTGATCAACTCCAGCCGCGGCGGACTCGTCGACTCCCGGGCCCTCGTCACCGAACTGCGCGAGGGCCGCTTCACGGGCGTCGGCCTCGACGTGTACGAGGAGGAGGCCGGGCTCTTCTTCCTCGACAAGTCCCTGGAGCCCGTCGAGGACGACACCCTGGCCCGCCTCGTCACCTTCCCGAACGTCCTGGTCACGTCCCACCAGGCGTACTACACCGAGGACGCCGTCGGCCAGATCATCGACACCACGGTCCGCAACGTCCTGGACTACGCCGAGGGCCGCCGTTCGGAGAACGTGCTGGTGCCCCGCATCTGACCGACCAGCTCCCGCACCACGGCCGTGCCGTTCAGCGTCAGCACCGACTCCGGGTGGAACTGCACGCCCGCGAACCCCGGACCGCGCATCGCGTGCACCTCGCCGCCGACGCCGCGGCTCACCTCGACGCCGTGCGCGGCGAGCTCCGCGAGGGCCTCGTCGTCGCAGCGCGCCACGAAGCTGTTGTAGAAGCCGACCGTCTCCGTCCGCCCGAAGAGGTCGATCGCCGTCTGCGCCCCCTGGTACGGCACCTCCTTGCGGACGATCTCCAGGCCCAGCTCGGCCGCGATCAGCTCATGGCCCAGGCAGACGCCCAGCACCCCGTGCCGGTGCCGCCGGATCACCTCGGCCGTGAGGCCGCGCAGGAAGCGCATCTTCGGGTCCCGGACGTCGCCCGGATCGCCCGGACCGGGGCCCAGCACGAGGGGGCCCTCGTGCGCGAGGACCGCCTCCCGCAGCCCCGGCTCGTCGTAGCGCCGCACCGTCACGTCGAGCCCCGACGAGCGGAGCAGATGCGCGAGCATCGCCGTGAAGGTGTCCTCGCCGTCCACGACGAGCGCGTGCCCGTCGAGACCGTCGCCCCGCTCCTGCATCCGCAGCCAGAACGGCGCGAGTGAGGACCGCCGGCCGTCGAGCGCGGCCTGCACCCGCGGGTCGTCCGCCAGCCGAGGCCCGGCGTGCTCGGTGCGCGGCCGTGCCTCCCCGACCCCCAGCGCCGCCAGCACCCCCGCCGCCTTCGCATGCGTCTCGGCGACCTCGCCGACCGGATCCGACCCCCGAACGAGGGTGGCGCCCACCGGGACGCGGAGCCGTCCGTCCGCGTCGATGTCGGCGGTCCGGATGAGGATGGGGGAGTCGAGGGTCTGCGCCCCGCCGGAGTCCCGACCGACGAGGGCCAGCGCCCCCGCGTAGTAGCCGCGCCCGCCGACCTCGTGCCGCTCGATGACTCGGCAGGCGTTCTGCACCGGCGACCCGGTGACGGTCGCCGCGAACATGGTCTCGCGCAGCACGTCCCGGACGTCCAGCGAGGACCGGCCCCGCAACTCGTACTCGGTGTGCGCGAGATGGGCCATCTCCTTGAGCCGAGGGCCGATCACCACTCCGCCCATGTCACCGACCGTGCACATCATCTTGAGCTCCTCGTCGACGACCATCGACAGCTCCTCGATCTCCTTGCCGTCGGCCAGGAAGGCGAGCAGATCCTGTGGCGTCGGGCCCTCGGCCGGATAGCGGTACGTCCCGCTGATCGGGTTCATGACGACGGTCCCGCCCGACATCCGGACATGCACCTCGGGGCTCGCCCCGACCAGCGTGCGCCCACCCGTCGCACGCTCCGCGGGGCCTTCCTGCGCCCCGGTGTGCACCACGTAGGTCCAGTACGCGCCCCGCTCACCCACCAGCAGCCGCCGGAAGAGGGCGAGGGCGTCGGCCCTCCCGAACCCCGGAATCCGTCCCTCGTACGTCCGCCGGATCACGAAGTTCGCGCCCTCGCCCCGCCCGATCTCCTCGTCGAGCACCCGTCCGACGATGCCGGCGTACTCCTCGTCCCCGACGTCGAAGCCGCCGCCCTCGACGCGCACGTCGTGCGACGGCAGCTGCTCCAGGACCAGGTCCAGCGGGAGTTCGTGGCGCTCCTGGGGGACGAGCACGGTGAGCGGGGTGCCGTCGTCGCGGACGTCGAAGCCGCGCTCCCGGATCTGGCGGAAGGGGATCAGCGCGAGCGCCTCGCCGGGGATGTCGGCGAGCAGGTCCACCTCGCGCACCTCGCCCAGCAGGAGCTCCACCACGTCGTGGTCGTGGCCGGGTGTCCGGCGGCGCAGCAAGGCGAACGGTCGGGGATCGTCCAGCAGGTCGAGCAGGTTCATCGGTGGGTTCCTTCTCGTGAGCGGAGCTCGCTCGGCGAGCTCACCTGGAGAGGAACGACCCCGGAAACACCGAAGGCCGCCCCTCGGGCGGCCTTCGCGAAGTCTTGCGTACGCGCAGTCAGTGGGCCGCCGGATGAGCGGTCCACCACCAGTTCTGGATCGAGTGCGCGAACATGCGCCGAACCCTACCCGACGCCGACGGTCGGGCAACAGCGTGAACCGTCCCCGCGCGGCGTTCGGACAGCCCCGCCAGCGGCCATGGATGGCGAGGAAACCCCGACCCGACCGGAGGAGAGAGACATCCACGCCGCCCATTCACCCCAGTCCCGCCGAAGGAGCGCCCGCGCTCTCACTCTGGCCCTCGCCGCCGCGGCCCTGGCCGCCGGACCGCTCGGCGCCGCGCGCTCGGCCCCGCTGCCGACCGACTCCGACGACATCACCCGGGTCTCCTACCGGGGCCACGAGTTCACCGTCCCCGCCTCCTGGCAGGTCGTGGACCTGGAGAAACATCCCGATACCTGCGTCCGGTTCGACCGGCACGCCGTGTATCTCGGCACACCCGGCAGCCGGCAGGACTGCCCGGCCCAGGCCAGAGGGCGCACCGAAGCCCTCCTGATCCAGCCGGCGGCCGCGCCCGTCACGGGCAGCGCCGTCACCGAGAACCGCGCGGGGCGCACCTACCGGGCGACCGCCGACCGGATCGCGGTGACCGCCGCCTACGGCTACGACCGCACCCGCATCCAGGACGTCCTGCGCAGCGCGGGCCTGCCCGTCGCCGCCGCCCAGGACGAGCAGCCGTCCGGGACGCCCGCCGTGGCCGCGCTGCCCGCCGACGCGACCTCCTTCCGGGGCGAGGGCTTCGACGCCTGCACCGCGCCCGGCCAGGAGGCCATGGACGCCTGGCGGAAGCACTCCGACTACGGCGCCATCGGCATCTACATCGGCGGCATCAACCGGGCCTGCTCGCAGACGAACCTGACCGCCGAATGGGTGCGGACGCAGTACACGCAGGGCTGGCGGTTCTTCCCGCTGTACGTCGGCCGCCAGCCCTCCTCCGACGGCGGCAGCTGCCAGGGCGACTGCGCGGCCATCACCAGCCCGGTGACGCAGGGCACCGCGGCCGCCGACGACGCGGCCCGGCAGGCCGCCGCGCTCGGCTTCGGCAAGGGCTCGGTCATCTACAGCGACCTGGAGAACTACGAGCCCGGCGGCACCGTGACCGACCAGGTCCTCGGCTACGTCGACGCGTACACCGAGCGGCTGCACGAGCTCGGCTACCGGGCCGGCGCGTACGGCAACACCTCGTCCCTGGTCGCCGACCTCGCGAAGAACCGCAATGAGGTCACCCTGCCCGACGTGATCCACTTCGCCCGCTGGAACAACCAGGCGACCACCGCCGACCCGGCGGTCCCCGCCGACCTGTGGGACGAGCACCAGCGCATCCACCAGTACGCCGGCGACACGACCGAGACCCACGGCGGCGTGAAGATCTCCATCGACCGCGACCGGCTCGACGTGAACTGACCGGGGCGGGCCGACGCCCCCCCCAGAGCAGCGGTTCGGCGCGGCCGGGCGACCCTGTCGCGCCGGCCGCCCGAGCCGTCCCGATCGAGCGTGCGCCGTCTCACTTGATGAGCACGTGAATGGACGCCCGACACGACCCCGTAATGTTGGGAGGGTGACCGTGAACGCTAAGTCCAGCGCGAGCGCTGGCAACACCTGGCGAAACCTGCCCGCGGCGCAGCAGCCCGAGTACCCCGATGCCGAGGCTCTGCGCGATGTGATCGCGGACCTCGAGTCGTATCCGCCGCTCGTCTTCGCGGGCGAGTGCGACCAGCTGCGCGCCCGGATGGGAGCCGTCGCCAAGGGCGAGGCGTTCCTCCTTCAGGGCGGCGACTGCGCCGAGGCCTTCGACGCCGTGTCCGCCGACCACATCCGTAGCAAGCTCAAGACCCTGCTCCAGATGGGCGCCGTGCTGACGTACGCCGCCTCGGTGCCGGTGGTGAAGGTCGGCCGGATCGCCGGCCAGTACTCCAAGCCGCGCTCCAAGGGCACCGAGACCCGCGACGGCGTGACCCTGCCGACCTACCGGGGCGACTCGGTCAACGGCTTCGATTTCAACGAGAAGGCCCGCGTCCCCGACCCCGAGCGCCTGAAGCGGATGTACAACGCGTCCGCCTCCACGCTCAACCTGGTGCGCGCCTTCACCACCGGCGGTTACGCCGACCTGCGCCAGGTGCACGCCTGGAACCAGGACTTCGTGAAGTCGTCCCCCTCGGGCCAGCGCTATGAGCAGCTGGCGCGCGAGATCGACAACGCGCTGAACTTCATGCGGGCCTGCGGCACCGACCCGGAGGAGTTCAAGACCGTCGAGTTCTACGCCTCCCACGAGGCGCTGCTCCTCGACTACGAATCGGCTCTGACCAGGGTCGACTCGCGTACGGGACAGCTGTACGACGTCTCGGGCCACATGGTGTGGATCGGTGAGCGCACCCGGCAGCTGGACGGCGCGCACATCGAGTTCGCCTCGAAGATCCGCAACCCGATCGGCATCAAGCTGGGCCCGACGACGACGGCCGAGGACGCGCTGCAGTACATCGAGCGCCTCGACCCGGAGCGTGAGCCGGGCCGTCTCACCTTCATCGTGCGGATGGGCGCGGACAAGGTCCGCGACAAGCTGCCCGAGCTGGTCGAGAAGGTCACCGCGTCCGGTGCGACGGTGGCCTGGGTGACCGACCCGATGCACGGCAACACCTTCGAGGCGGCCTCGGGCCACAAGACTCGCCGCTTCGACGACGTGCTCGACGAGGTCAAGGGCTTCTTCGAGGTCCACAAGGCCCTCGGCACGCATCCGGGCGGCATCCATGTCGAGCTCACCGGTGACGACGTCACCGAGTGCGTGGGCGGCGGCGACGAGATCTTCGTCGACGACCTGCACCAGCGCTACGAGACGGCCTGCGACCCCCGTCTGAACCGCAGCCAGTCCCTCGACCTGGCCTTCCTCGTCGCCGAGATGTACCGCGACCAGTAACGGGCCACCGGCAGGTCCGGCTGTTACCAGCAGATGAAGTGGGGCGTGGATCACATGCGATCCGCGCCCCACCGCACTTTTGCGGCCCCTGGGAGCCGGGTAAGGTTAGGTTAGCCTCACCGATCAATCGGGAATCCGCTCCATCGGTACGGCACGACCCTGAAACCCCGACGGGAGGTGGACCGCGTGTTCGTCTGCAGCTGCTTCGGTGTCACCGAGGCGCAGGTGAAGAAGCACGCGGAAGAGGGTGCCTGCACCCCCCGCCAGATAGCGTCGGCATGCAAGGCGGGCACGGACTGCGGTTCGTGCGTCCGCCGCATCCAGGCCCTGCTGGGCCGTGGCGCGTGCCCGCGCCGTGAGCTCGCGGACGAGGGCAGGCCGGTCCTGTCGGACCTCGCGGACGCCCCGGTGCCCGCGCCCGTGGCGATGCCCGCGACGGCGATGCCCGCCACGGCGGCTCTGACCGTGGCGGCGCTGACTGCGGCGGCGGCCGAGGCCGCCTGACGCGTCTGTCGCCGGATCAGCTCTCCGGCTGCTCGATCAACTGCGCGATGTACAGCGCCTCGCCGAGCTTCTCGATCAGTTCGAGCTGGGTGTCCAGGTAGTCGATGTGGTGCTCCTCGTCCGCGAGGATCGACTCGAAGATGTTCGCCGACGTGATGTCCCCCTTCGTGCGCATCACCTCGATCCCGCGTTTGAGGCGGTCGATCGCCTCGACCTCCACCTGCCGGTCCGCCTGGAACATCTCGGTGAGGGTCTGTCCCACCCGGACGTGGAACAGGCGCTGGTAGTTCGGCAGGCCCTCCAGGAAAAGGATCCGGTCGGTGAGCACCTCGGCGTGCTTCATCTCGTCGAACGACTCGTGCCGCGTGTACTTGGCGAGCTTCGTCCAGCCGAAGTTCTCCTGCATCTTCGCGTGCAGGAAGTACTGGTTGATCGCGGTGAGCTCGCCGGTCAGCTGCTCGTTGAGGAATTCGATGACCTCGGGGTCGCCCTGCATCGCAGAGGCTCCTTCCAAGCGGGGACTGGGCAGGTTGCGCCGCATCCTCGCATCGGCACAGTGAACCGTCCAGTAAGTGCACGCTTAGTAGGAGTTGCCCGATTCGGGACGGGGCTGGTCATGTGCACTGTCCCGGGTCTGTCAGGATGGAGTCATGGGTCAGCCGGTGGAGAGAGAATCTGGAGAAGCGGCACAGTCGGAGCTTCCGCCGGGGCAGCGACTTCAGCGCGGCTGGCCGGTCACGCACTACGGGCCCGTACCCAAGTTCCGTCCCGAGCGCTGGGAGTTCAGGGTCTTCGGCGCCACTGCCGACGGGGAGAAGCACTGCTGGACCCACGAGGAGTTCACGGCCCTGCCGTACGCCTCGGTCGTGGCCGATCTGCACTGCGTCACGAAGTTCAGCATGCTCGGGGCCGAATGGGGCGGCATCCCGGCCCGGACGATCCTGGACATCGCCCCGCCCGCACCGTCCGTCACTCACGTGATGGTCTGGGCCGAGTACGGCTTCAGCTCGAACCTCCGCCTGTCGGACTTCGCGTCCGACCGCACGATCTTCGCCACGCACAAGGACGGTGAGCTGCTGACGGCGGAGCACGGCTTCCCGCTCCGCCTCGTCGTCCCGCACCTGTACGCCTGGAAGGGGCCCAAGTGGGTCCGCGGCGTGGAGTACATGACCGCCGACCGCCGTGGCTTCTGGGAGGAGCGCGGCTACCACAACATCGGCGACCCCTGGCGGGAGCAGCGCTACTCCTACCAGGAGGAGCCCGGGGACGGCCCCGAGCTCTGACTCCCGGCGGCCCCTCAGTGGTGGTACCGGTGGACCACCGCGTGCCCCTTGCCGCGGCCGATCGTCCACTTGTTGACCGGCGTGGTGACCACGAAGGCGATCACCAGCGAGATGGCCAGCGAGATCCAGAACAGGGCGTCGGCCAGGCCCGCGTCCATGGCGTCCGGCCACAGCGCGATCACGCCGTTGTCGATCAGCTCCATCACGGCGATGGACAGGGTGTCGGCTGCCAGCGCCACCCGGAAGGCGGTCCGGAAGTCGACGCCCGCCCGCAGGACGCCGCGCAGTGTGAGCGAGTAGCCGAAGAAGAACGCGAGCACGATCGCCAGGACCATCGTCGGCACGTTTCCCCAGCCGAGCGCCGTGCCGATCACCATGCCGAGGATCTCGCCGATGGCGCACCCGGTGAGGCAGTGCAGGGTGGCCTGCGCTGCCATGGACCAGCTCGCCCCGCCCTGGTGGCCGCCGTGGCCCTCGTGCCCCCGGTGTTCTTCGTGTCCCTCGTGCCCGTGCCGGCCGTGCTGGTCCTGCTGGGCTCCGTGGTGCTCGTGCCGTGTGTGCGTGTTGTGCTCCATGCGTGCCCCCATGCTGGATGACGGTCCCTGTGCGCAGTAGGAACCGTATACCCCCAGGGGGTATTCCTCAACGGGTCATGAATCCCGGAGCTTCTTCAGCCGCTCCACGTCCGCCGCATGCCCTTCCTTGCCGCCGGGCGTTTCGATGATCAGAGGTACGCCCGCGGTGGCGGGGTGGGTCATCAGGGCGCGGAACGGGTCCTCGCCGATGTGCCCGGAGCCGATGTTCTCGTGGCGGTCCTTGTGTGCGCCGACCACGTCCTTGGAGTCGTTGGCGTGGATCAGCTTCAGCCGCCCTTCGCCGACCGTGTCGACCAGCAGGTCGAGCGTCTGGTGCATGCCGCTCGGCCCGGTCAGGTCGTGGCCCGCCGCGAAGATGTGACAGGTGTCGAGACACACGCCCAGCCTGGGGTGGGCGTCGAGGGCCTCGAAGTACGGCCCGAAGTCCCAGGTGCGGGAGCAGAGCGAGGCGCCCTGCCCGGCCGTCGACTCCAGAAGGAGGAACGGGTCGTCGTCGTGGGTCAGCTCGTCCAGCAGGGGCAGCATGTGCTCACGGACCTGCGCGAGGGCGACGGAACGCTCCCTGCCGCCCGTGGCGCTGCCGGTGTGCACCACCACGCCGAGGGCGCCTATCTCCCGGGCCCGGCGCAGCGAGTGCCGCAGGGACTCCACCGACTTCTCCACCGTCGCCTCGGTGTGCGAGCCGAAGTTGATCAGATACGGGGCGTGGACGTACGCGGGGATCGACTCGGCGGCGCACGCGGCGCGGAAGGCCTCGTCCTGCCGGGGGTTTCCGGCGGGCGTGGCCCAGCCGCGCGGGTTGGCGACGAAGACCTGGACGGACTCGGCCGCGAGGTCGCGTGCGTAGGACAGACCGACGGAGTGGAGGCCGCCGGCCACCGGTACATGGCCGCCGACGGGGTTGCGGAGCTGCTTGCTGGTCACACCCTTCAGGGTGTCATGGGCCGCGAACGGCTCCGTCGGCGGATCTCGACCGGCGCGCGGGCGCCGGCCCGCGGCGGAGCCGCGGGCCTCGCGCTCAGCGGATCTCGATGGTGATCGTCGACCCCTTGGGCGCGGTCTCCCCGCCCTCCACCGACTGGCTCTTGACCTTGTCGCCGAAGAGCCCGAGCAGCCCGCGGTCCTCGTCGACCGTGAACCCGGCGTCCTCGAGCTTCTGATGGGCGTCGTCGACGCTGTCGCCCACGACGTCCGGGACCTCGACCATCTCGGGGCCCTTGGAGATCGTCAGCGTCACCGTGTCGCCCGCGGCGGCCTCGCGGCCCGCGGCCGGCGACTGCTCGGCGACCTGGCCCTTGTCGAACTCCGAGGTGACGCGCTTGGTGGCGATCTTCACCTTCAGGCCGGAGTCCTCCAGCTCGGAGGTGGCGTCCTCGACGGACGAGCCGGTGACCTCGGGCACCTCCACCGGGCTGCCCTTGCTGACGGTGATCGCGATGGCCGAACCCGCGTGCCGCTCGGTGCCCGCCTGCGGGTCCGTGCGGATCACGAAGCCCTTGGCGACGTCCTCGCTGAACTCGCGGTTGACCATGCCGGCGGCGAGACCCTTGTCCTTCAGCACGTCCTTCGCCTTGAACAGGGCGAAGCCCTCCAGGTCGGGCACCTTCACGGTCTCCGGCCCGTCGGAGACGGTCAGCGTCACGGAGTCGTTCGCGCGGATCCGGGCGCCGACGGCCGGGTCGGTGCCGATGACGCTGCCGCGCTTCACGGTGTCGCTGAACGCGTGCTTGACCGACTTCACGTCGAGCCCGGCCTTCTCCAGCTGAGCCCTGGCGTCCTGCTCGCTCTTCGAGAGGACGGGCGGGACCTTGGTGAACTGGCCCGAGTTGATGTACCAGATGCCGGTGCCGAGACCCAGCACCAGCACGACGGCGGCGACGATCGCGAGCATTCCGCGCCGGGGCCGGGCGGGTCCGCGCGGGGGCGGCGGCTCGGAGGCGAACCGGGTGGTGTGCTCGAACCGGCTGGTGTGCGAGACCGCGCCGACCGTGTCGGGTTCGTTCACCGGCAGTGGCCGGGGCACGGACAGCGAGCGCGGGATCACGCTCGTACGGTCCTCGGCGATGTCGCGGCCCACCGCGAGGGCGCCCGGCGGCACGGCGTCGAGCTGCTCGGCAGTGAGCCCCGCCCGTGCCTCGAGGACCTGGCCGAGCAGCGCCACCGCGTCGTGCGGCCGCACCTCGGGGTTGCGGGCGGTCGCCGTGGCGACCAGGTCGTCCAGTGCGTACGCCATGCCGGGGACCAGGCCCGAAGGGGGCGGCACGTCCGCGTGCAGGTGCTGGTAGAGCACCTGGGCGGGCGAGTCCCCGGAGTGCGGCTTGGCGCCGGTGAGCATCTCGTACAGGACGACGCCGCAGGCGTAGACGTCGACGCGGGTGTCGGCCGTGCCGTGCTCGATCTGCTCGGGAGCGAGGTACGACACGGTGCCGAGGACCGTGCCCGTCGTGTTCGTCACCGTGTCCACGGCCCGGACCAGACCGAAGTCCGCCACCTTGACCCGGCCGTCGTCCCCTATGAGGACGTTCTCCGGCTTCATGTCGCGGTGCACGAATCCGGCCCGGTGCGCGGCGCCGAGCGCGGCGAGCACGGGCTCCAGGATGTCCAGCGCCGCCCGCGGCTGGAGCGCGCCCCGGTCGCGCAGCACGTCGCGCAGGGTGCAGCCGGCGACGTACTCCATCGCCAGGTAGACGTACGACCCGTCCGCCCCCTGGTCGAAGACCTGCACCACATTGGGGTGCGCGAGTCGTGCCACCGATTTGGCCTCACGGATGAACCGTTCGACGAACGAGCCGTCGGCGGCCAGCGTCGGGTGCATCACCTTGAGCGCGAGCACGCGGTCGAGGCGGGTGTCCAGGGCCCGGTAGACCGTGGCCATCCCGCCGACCGCGATCCGCGCCTCGACGCGGTAGCGGCCGTCGAGCACCTGCCCGACAAGCGGGTCGTGAAGGGTCGTATCCACGCAGGTGAGTGTACGAGCCGCCACTGTCACGACGACCCGTTCGGCCGATACCGGGGCGGGACTGCAGCCGAGCTGTGACGCGCGGCGTACGCACGCGCGCGCCGCTCTCGCACTGGCGTCCGGTACGGGGCGGGGGTATCCCTGCGCGGGGCCGTTCCGTCAGAAGGCCGGACGCTCGGGATCCAGTCGTGCCATGCCCTCCGTGGGGGACGACGCCTCGGCGAAGTGACGGCGCGGGATGCGGCCGGCGCGGAAGGCGAGGCGTCCCGCCTCCACCGCGTGCCGCATCCCCTCCGCCATCAGTACCGGCTCCTGCGCCCGCGTCACGGCCGAGGCGAGCATCACACCCGCGCACCCCAGCTCCATGGCGAGCGCCGCGTCGGATGCGGTCCCGGCGCCCGCGTCCAGGATGACCGGCACGCGCGCGTGCTCGGTGATCAACTGGAAGTTGTGCGGGTTGCGGATGCCGAGCCCGGAGCCGATCGGCGAGCCGAGCGGCATGATCGCCGCGCAGCCGACGTCCTCCAGCTTCCGCGCGAGCACGGGGTCGTCGTTCGTGTACGGGAGCACGGTGAACCCGTCGTCGACCAGGGTCTCGGCGGCGTCCAGCAGCTCGATCGGGTCGGGCAGCAGCGTGCGCTCGTCGGCGATGACCTCCAGCTTGACCAGGTTCGTGCCGAGCGCCTCGCGCGCGAGGCGGGCGGTCAGCACGGCCTCGCCCGCGGTGAAGCAGCCCGCCGTGTTCGGCAGCACGCGAATGCCGAGCCGGTCGAGGACGGACAGTACGGAGCCGTGCACGGACGCGTCCACACGCCGCATCGCGACCGTCGTCAGCTCCGTGCCGGACGCCACGAGCGAGCGCTCCAGGACGTCGAGGCTGGGCGCCCCGCCCGTCCCCATGATCAGCCGGGACGAGAAGGACGTACCACCGAGGACCAGGGGATCGTCGGCCATGGGTCAGCCTCCCTGGACGGCGGTGAGGACTTCGACGCGGTCTCCCTCGGCCAGCGCCGTGACCGGCCACTGCGTGCGCGGGACGACCGTTTCGTTGAGCGCGGCCGCCACCCCGGAGGGGGCGGCGGTGAGCGTGGCGACGAGCGCGTCGAGAGCGGTCCCCGCGGCGATGTGCCGCCGCTCGCCGTTGACGAAGATGTTCATGCGGGCTGCTCCGTGAGGGCGGCGGCGAAGCGCCGCGGGGTGAAGGGGCGGGCCTCGTCGGGAAGTTCGCCCGTGGTCAGGACGTGCGCCATGGCGTCACCGGTGACCGGGGTGAGCAGCACGCCGTTGCGGTAGTGGCCGGTGGCCAGCAGGAGGCCGTCCAGGCCCGTCGGGCCGATCAGCGGCGCGTTGTCCGGCGAGCCGGGGCGCAGCCCGGCGCGCGTCTCGGTGAGCGGCAGTTCGGTGATGCCGGGCACCAGCTCGTGCGCGTCGCGCAGCAGCTCGTACACACCGCCCGCGGTCACCGTGGTGTCCCAGCCCAGTTCCTCGCTGGTCGCGCCCACGACGAGCTCGCCGCTCTCCCGCGGCACCAGATAGACCTGGCTGCCCCGGACGACCGCCCGGACCGTGCGGCTGAGGAACGGCGCGTACCGCTTCGGCACCGTCAGCCGCAGCACCTGCCCCTTCACGGGACGCACGGGCGGCAGCACATCGTCGGGTACGCCCGCCAGGCGCCCGCTCAGGCTCCCCGCGGCGAGCACCACCTGGCCCGCGGACAGTTCGGTGCCGTCCGTGGTCACGGCTCCCACGGCCCTGCCGCCCTCGACCCGCAGGCGCTCCGCCCACGTGCGGTGGAACACCACGTCGGCCCGCTCGCAGGCCGCGACCAGGGCGGCGGCGAGCCGGCGGGGGTCGATCTGGTGGTCGCCGTCGACCCGCAGGCCGCCGCGCACGCCGGGTGCGAGCATCGGCTCCAGACGGCGGCACTCACGGCCGCTCAGCCACTCCGACTCCAGCCCCGACCGGCGTTGCAGGGCGTGCAGTTCGCGCAGATGGGCGCGGTCGTCGGCGTCCAGGGCGACAGCCAGCGTGCCGCATCGGCGGTATCCCAGTTCCTGGCCCGTCGCCTCGGTGAGTTCGGCGGCGAAGTCCGGGTAACGGCGCGCCGAGGCCAGGTTGAGGCCCAGCAGGGTCTGTTCGCCGTAGTGCAGTTCGGTGACGGCGGCCAGCATTCCGGCCGCGACCTGGGCGGCCCCGCCGCCGGGCTCGGGGTCCACGACCGCGGTGGCCAGCCCGCGTTGCGCGGCCCGCCAGGCCGTGACCAGGCCGATGATCCCGCCCCCGATGACGAGGACGTCGGGCGTTCGTGACGACATGGGCGTCCAGCCCCTCCCTTCGCCGGCATGACCCGGATCAGGTTCGTACGGTCGGAGGCCGCCCAGCCTCCCTCTCAGCCCGGTGCGTCCGGGCTCCCGCGAGTGCTTTACGTTGGCCAGCGTAGCCCGCCGTCACATCTCTCAGTAAGGGAGCCTCCGCCCATGGCCCGATCGCTCGACGGTGTCGTCCTCGCCCCTGTCGCCGACCAGGAGCCGGGGCAGGTGGGCACCCGCACCCGGTTCGTCTACCACGAGAGGGCCGGGGAGATCTGGGCCGAGTACGCGGGCGGCGATGTGGTACGCGGCCACCTCGTGGGTACCCGTGAAGGTGACCGTCTCGACTTCCGGTACGTGCAGCTGGGGCGTGCCGGCCGCACCTCGTCGGGCCACTGCGTCTCCCGCGTGGTGGAGCTGCCCGACGGGCGGCTGCGCCTGGAGGAGACCTGGGAGTGGGAGTCACAGGCGGGCAGCGGGACGAGCACGGTGGAGGAGGTCGCCCGGGTGGAGTATTCGCCGGCGGCGGACGAGCAGGTGTGGAACAGCTCACTGAGCACGTCCGCTGACTGACGAATTGTCAGGTGTCTATGGTGATCAGGTGAGCGAGCAGACGCAGGCGCAGGAGCGTACGAAGCGGCGGGTCGTCGTCGTGGGCGCGGGCATGGCCGGTGTCCAGACCGCGGTCGCCCTGCGCGAACAGGGCTTCACCGGCACCGTCACCCTCATCGGCGCGGAGCCTCATCAGCCGTACGACCGGCCGCCGCTGTCCAAGGCCGTGCTGCTCGGCAAGTCCGAGGGTTCGGCCTTCGACGTCGACTTCGAGGCGCTGGACATCGAGCTCCAGCTCGGCTGCGAGGCGCTCGGCGTCCGCCCGGCCGACCACGAACTGGACACCGAGGCGGGGCCGGTCCGGTACGACGTCCTGGTCATCGCGACCGGCGCGGAACCGATCCGGCTGCCCGGCGCCGAAGGGGTGCCCGGCGTCCATTTGCTGCGCACCCTGGACGACGCGGAACGGCTGCGTCCCGTCCTCGCCCGGCAGCACGACATCGTGGTCGTCGGGGCCGGCTGGATCGGCGCCGAGTTCGCCACGGCGGCGCGCGAGGCCGGCTGCACGGTGACCGTGGTCGAGGCCGCCGACCGCCCCCTCGCCGGGGCGCTGCCCGCCGAGGTGGCCGCGCCGATGACCGCCTGGTACGCGGACAGCGGGGCCGAGCTGCGCACCCACGCGCGCGTGGAGCGTGTCGAGCCCGGTGCCGTGGTGCTGGACGACGGCTCCCGGGTGCCCGCGGGCGCCGTGGTCGTCGGTGTCGGCGCCCGCCCGGCCACCGCGTGGCTGGCCGGCTCCGGTATCGAGCTGGGCGCCCATCGCGAGATCGTGGCCGACGACCACCTGCGCACCTCCCAGCCGGACGTCTACGCGGTCGGAGACTGTGCCTCCTTCCCGTCGGGCCGGTACGAGGACCGCCTCCTGGTCCACCACTGGGACAACGCCCTCCAGGGCCCGCGCACCGTCGCCGCGAACATCATCGGCGAGGCCCCCGCCGCCTACGACCCGGTCCCGTACTTCTGGTCCGAGCAGTTCGGCCGCTTCGTCCAGTACGTCGGGCACCACGCCCCCGCCGACACGACCGTCTGGCGCGGCGACCCGTCCGGCGCCGCGTGGACGGTCTGCTGGCTCCGCGACACCCGCCTGGTGGCCCTCCTGGCGGTGGGCCGCCCGAGGGATCTCGCCCAGGGCCGCAGGCTGATCGAGGCGGGCGCCGAGATGAGTCCGGAACTCCTGGCGGATCCGGCGAGGCCCCTGAAGTCGGCGATCGCCTAGCCGGGCGGCAGTACCGGGGGCCGGCGGAGGCGCCGGGACGAGGCACGGGGGGCGGAGGCCTTGGGGCACGGCGGCGTGCGTCGGCCTTCCGGCGGAGTGGCCGGACCCGGGGCGACACCCGGCGCGCGGCGGGTCACCGGGGGTGCCGCGGGCGCGGGAACCCGGGGCCGAACGGCGTGCGCGGAGCCCCGGCGGAGCCGGACGCGGCGCGCGCCCGGACGGTGCCCGGGTACCGAGTGTCAGTCCGGGATGGCAGGCTTGTCCCGTGACCGAGATTGACGCAAAGATCGATGCTCTCGTCCCCGCCTGGCTCACCCTCCCCGACATCGCCGAACAGCTCGGCGTCGAGGTGACCCGCGTGCGGCAGCTGGTCAAGGAGGGCCAGCTGATCGCCGTACGCCGTGGTGAGAACCGCGCGCTGCACGTCCCCGCCGCCTTCATCGACGGGGACAAAGTGGTCAAGGGCCTGTCCGGCACTCTGACACTGCTGCGGGACGACGGCTTCACCGACGAAGAGATGCTGGAGTGGCTCTTCACTCCCGACCCGACCCTGCCCGGTACCCCCGCGCAGGCCCTGAGCGAGAATCGCGGCACGGAGGTGAAGCGCCGCGCCCAGGCGCTCGCCGTCTGACCTGAACCGACCGTCCGGCGTACGGACCGCGGACCGCCAGCCCCTGGCTCCGTGGTCCGTACGCACCGACCACGGGGGACACACGCATGCCCGAGAACGCCGCGACCACCGTGCGCGCCCAGCTCGCCGACGCCCGTCTCTATCTCTGCACGGACGCCCGCAAGCGCCAGGGCGACCTCGCCGAGTTCCTCGACGCGGCCCTGGCGGGCGGCGTCGACATCGTGCAGCTGCGCGACAAGGGCATGGAGGCAGCCGAGGAACTGGATCACCTCCAGGTCTTCGCGGAGGCCTGCGCCCGGCACGGCAAGCTCCTCGCGGTCAACGACCGGGCCGATGTGGCCCACGCCGCCCGTGCCGACGTGCTCCACCTGGGGCAGGGCGACCTCCCGGTCCCGGCTGCCCGCGCCGTCCTCGGCGACGACGTGCTGATAGGCCGTTCCACGCACGCCGAGTCCGAGGCCGCTGCCGCCGCCGTCCAGGACGGCGTGGACTACTTCTGCACCGGCCCCTGCTGGCCGACGCCCACCAAGCCCGGCCGCCACGCACCCGGCCTCGACCTGGTCAGGTACACGGCGGCGCTGGGCACCGACCGCCCCTGGTTCGCCATCGGCGGCATCGACCTCGGCAATCTCGACGAGGTGCTCGACGCGGGCGCTCGCCGGGTCGTCGTGGTCCGGGCGATCACCGAGGCGGACGACCCGGGCGCGGCGGCGGGCGAGTTCGCGAAGCGGCTGCGCGGCGCGTAGGCGCGAGCGTCCGGCAGAGCTTCGTCCGCTGTTGCGGCACCGCCGAAACGCCGTGTTGCCTTCCGGCCGTGCCGGGGAGCCGTCCCGCGTCCTGTTCGTGGCACGGTCCGCGGGATCTGTCCGAGGGGTGGACAAGAAAACGACAGATCGGACAATTTGCGCCGGTCCGGTTGGGGGACCGGCGCCCCCTGGCTAACCTGCCGGTATGGCCCTCGGATCTGCCTCCACCAGGACTGATCGCGCACGCACCGTGCGCGACATGCTCGCGACCGGCAAGGCGACGTACTCGTTCGAGTTCTCCGCGCCGAAGACTCCCAAGGGCGAGCGGAACCTGTGGAACGCGCTCCGCCGGGTCGAGGCCGTCGCGCCCGACTTCGTCTCCGTGACCTACGGGGCGGGCGGCTCCACGCGTGCGGGCACCGTCAAGGAGACCCAGCAGATCGTCGTCGACACGACGCTCACCCCGGTCGCCCACCTCACCGCCGTCAACCACTCCGTCGCCGAACTGCGCAACATCATCGGCCAGTACGCCGACGCCGGGATCCGCAACATGCTCGCCGTGCGGGGCGACCCGCCGGGCGACCCCATGGGGGAGTGGGTGCCGCACCCCAAGGGCCTGACCTACGCGGCCGAACTCGTCCGGCTCATCAAGGAGTCGGGTGACTTCTGCGTCGGCGTCGCGGCCTTCCCGGAGATGCACCCGCGGTCCAGCGACTGGGACCTGGACGTCGGCCACTTCGTCGACAAGTGCCGCGCCGGCGCCGACTACGCCATCACGCAGATGTTCTTCCACCCGGAGTCGTACCTGCGCCTGCGCGACCGCGTGGCCGTCGCGGGCTGCGCGACACCGGTCATTCCCGAGGTCATGCCGGTCACGAGTGTGAAGATGCTGGAGCGGCTCCCGAAGCTCAGCAACGCCGTATTCCCGGACGCCCTGAAAGAGCGGATCCTCACAGCCAAAGACGATCCGGCGGCTGTACGCTCCATTGGCATCGAGTTCGCAACGGAGTTCTGCGCGAGGCTGCTGTCCGAGGGAGTCCCCGGACTGCACTTCATTACGCTGAACAACTCCACGGCGACGCTGGAAATCTACGAGAATCTGGGTCTGCACCACCCACAGCAGGCCTAGACCGGTCGCACCCGCGTACGACACACTGCGTAGCGGCCACTGGGAGAGGGGCGTACATGGGCTGGACGGTCCTCTATTTCGCGTTCGGAGTGGTCGCGCTGTGGCTGCTCGGCGAGGTCCTGCTGCAGTACAAGGCGCGACTGCGTTACCGCCTGCTCGCCTTCGTCGGCTTCCTCGGTGTCGTCCTCGGCGTGCTGATGCCCTCGGTGGTGGTCATCGGGCTGGGCGCGGCCGCCTTCGCGGTCGGCCAGACCTACGTCACGCTGTCGTTCCGCCGCGGCTTCGCCCAGGGCTGGGCCCTCAACGGCCGTTCCGGGTCGGGCAGGCCCAGCAAGCGCCGTCGTGGCGAGCCGGAGTACCAGGACCCGACGCTCGAGGTCTCCGACCTCGAGGCCGCCGACGGCGCGGCCTACGCACACGGTGACGACTACGCCGCCGACGACGACGTCTTCTCGCCGGGTCAGTCCGACCGGTTCGCGCCGACGGGGGCGAACGAGCCCTCGGCCGCCGAGGCCACCGCCGTGTACGAGCCGCAGCCCCTGCCCGAGGACACCGGCTCCTACGGCATCTACAACGACAGCGCGTACGCCGCGGCCACCGACCAGTCCTATGGTGCCGTCCCCCAGTCCCAGGACCAGCAGGCCTACGCCTACGACTACTCGGGCTACAACCAGCAGCAGTACTCCTACGACAACGGCCAGCAGCAGTACGCCGCGTACTCCGACCCGTACATCGGCACGCAGACCTACGGCGGTGCCGGGTACGACACCACGTACGGCGGGCAGCAGCAGTACCCGCAGCAGGGGTACGGCCAGGACCAGTACGCCGGCACCGGCACCTACGGCGGCGAGACCCCGGCGGGAGGCGTCTGGGTGCCGCAGCAGCGCAGCACCGACGACCCGTACGGCGGCGAACTCCCGCCCGAGCAGCCGTATCCCTACCAGGGCGACGGCAACGGCACGGGCTCCGGCAACGGGTACGACGAGCAGTACCGGTACTGACCGCGGCCGGTGCCGCCCGTCCGCACCGGCTCCCGGACCGTCCGGTCCCGGTCCCCCGACCGGCCGCCGGGACCGCTCACTGCGACCCGCGGAACTCCGGTCCCTCCACGATCAGCCCGGCGACCAACGCCCCCGACATGCCGGCATGCGGAAGACCGCCGCCGGGGTGCGCCCAGCCGCCCGCCGCGAACAGACCGGGCATGCGCGTGCCGTTCGACGGGTGCAGCAGCCGGCCGTCCGCGGCGGCGAGCGCCGGGGCCGGAACCGCGCCGCCTTCCGCGCCCGTCTCGTCCGCGATGTCCGCCGGGGTGCGGACCTCGTGCCACAGGAGCCGCTCGCGCAGGCCGGGCAGCGCGCGCCCGGCGACGCCGATAACCCGCTCCACGTCCGACTCGGAGACCGGGAAGCCCGACGGCACGGTGACCGACAGGGTCACCGCCTCGTGCTCCGCGTCCGGGGCCGTCGCCGGGTCGTCGGGACGCGTGACCACGACGGTGGGCGAGGCCGGCAGCCCCGGGCGCTCGCCGAACAGGCGGTCCAACTCGTCGTCACGGTCGGCCGAGTGGACCACCGTCCGGTGCGCCACCCGCTCGGGCCGTCCGCCGCGCAGTGCCAGCAGCACGGTCAGCCTGCTCGGTGCCCCGCTCTGCGGCGGGACGTCGCCGTCCCCCCGGACCGCCGCCTGCGGGACGAGGGCCCGCAGCACACCGGGCGCCACGCCCGCGACCACGAAGTCGGCCTCTTCCACGGCACCGGCCGCGAGCTCCACACCGGCTGCCCGGCCGTCCTTCTCGACGATCCGTGCGACGTCCGCCCCGAAGCGGAACTCGACCTTGCGGGCGAGGCACCGCTCGTACACCGCGCGGGCCAGTTCCCGCAGGCCGCCGCGGACGTACCAGGTGCCGAAGGCGTGCTCCATGTAGGGCAGCACGGCGGCGCTCGCCGGCGCCACGCGCGGATCGAGCCCGTACGCCAGGGCGTGGCTCTCCAGCAGGGCCGCGAGGCGCGGTTCACGCAGCTCCCAGGCGCCGACCTCGGCGAGGGTGGCGGCCCGGCGGGTGCGCAGCAGCTTCTTGTGCGGCACCGAGGGATAGGGCTCCTGCTCGGCGAGCACCGGCCAGTTGGGCCACAGCGGCTCCTCCAGGAGCGGTCTGCGCGTGCGGTCCCACGCCTCGCGCGCCCGCACCAGGAAGTCGCCCCAGCGCCCGCCCGTGCCCGCCCCTAGCGTTTCGTCCAGCGCGGAGACGACCCCCGCGCGGGAGGCGTTCGGCAGGGACACCTCCGTGCCGTCCGCGAAGAGGTGCCGGGCCGAGGGGTCGACCTGGACCAGGTCGACGCACTCCTCCAGCGGCTGCTTCCCCGTCTTGACGAACAGGTCGCGGTGGACCGCGGGCAGCGGGAGCAGCGCCGGGCCGGTGTCGAACGTGAAGCCGTCGCGCTCGACGCGGCGCAGCGCACCGCCGTACGTCGCCGTGCGCTCGTACACCACCACCCGGTGGCCCGCGACGGCCAGCCGGGCAGCGGCCGCCATCGCGCCCATCCCGGCGCCGATCACCGCAATTCGTGCCATGCCAGGGACTTTATCGGCCGCCTCCGACAGTCCCGCCCGCGGGCGCTCAGTCGGGGGGCCGCTCGACCCGCGCCGCGAGCCGTCTCTCCTCCCGCCGCTGGGCGCGGCGCCGCAGGAACCGGCGGATCCGCGAGACGAGGAAGAACAGCACGACCAGTCCGGCCACGAGCAGGACGGCCGCGATGATCGCCGCCGCCAGCGGGTGGAACATCGCGAACGTGACGATCGTGCCGACCCCGAGGTCCTCGGCCAGGCTGATGACCATGTTGCTGAGGGGTTCCGGGGAGGTGTTCACCGCCATCCGGGTGCCGGCCTTGACCGTGTGGCTGGCCAGCGCGGTCGAACCGCCGATCAGGCCCGCCACCACGTCCGAGAGCGAGCCGCTCTGCCCCGCGAGCAGCGCGCCGATCCAGGCGCCGGCGACCGGTCGCACCACCGTGTGCACCGAGTCCCACGCCGAGTCCACGTACGGGATCTTGTCGGCGACGGCCTCGCACAGGAACAGCGCGCCCGCCACCGCGAGCACCTCGGGGCGCTGCATCGACTCGGGGACGTCGTCGGTGAGACCGGTCGCGCCGAAGACGCCCAGGAGCAGCACCACCGCGTACGCGTTGATGCCGCTGGCCCAGCCGCTGGTGAAGACCAGGGGGAGTACCGACACGGACGCGATCGTAACCAGCGGCGGACGGTACGGCCTGGGCATGAGTGCGTACGACTGAGTACACGTACTCAGTGAGTGAGATGAGTACGCGCGCGGATGGGGCCCGACCAGCGCGAACGAGAGAGTGGAGACACGGAAAGGGGCGCGGTTCCGGTACCGCCGACACGGGGCGGCGGAACGGCTCTCGCGCCCTTGGCCGCTCCTTCCGCCGACCCGGTCGGCGGGAGTGAGGCACGGGGGACCCGGGGGACGACCGGAGCGGGGCCCGACGGGGGAGCACGGGGGAGTACGGCGAGGCGCCGGTTCGATCGGCCCGCGGGGGACGCGGCCGAACGGACCGGCGCTCTCGCCTGTCCGGCTCCCTCGCGCTCCCGCCCTCAGCGCCCGCCGCTCACGCGTCCCTGGAGCAGCCGGGACAGCGCCGCGTGTACGTCGTCCAGCGAGCGCTCCGGCTGGAAGGCCTGCCAGTCCAGAGCGGCCACGAGGACCATGCCGACCAGTGCCGCCGCCGTCAGCGGGATGTCGATCTCCTCGCTGAGCTCGCCGCCCGCCACGCCCTCGCGCAGGACGTTCTCGACGACCGCCACGGCCTCCTGCCTGACCACCATCAAGGTGGACTGCCAGGCACGGTTCGTGCGCCACAGCTCCGCCACGTACAGCTGGGTGAAGGCCGGATACCGGTCGATGAAGACGAGCCCCGCGCGGATCATCGCGTCCAGCGCGTCGACCTTGCTGCCGCCGTCGCGCGCGGTCTTCTCGGCCGCCTCCCGCAAGGAGGCGGTGAGCAGGCCCACGCCGTGCCGCAGCAACTCCTCGAAGAGGACCGACTTGCTCGCGAAGTTGTAGTAGACCGTGCCCTTGGCGACCCCCGCGCGCTCGGCGATCTCGTCCACCGTGGTGGCGGAGAAGCCCTGTTCGGCGATCAGGGTGACGGCGGCCTCGTAGAGCTTCTGACGGGTCGCCTCGCGACGGCCGCCGCCGCCCGCCGTGGTGCTGCTGCTTTCCATGGCCCCGATTGTCACAGGACCGGTGGCGGGCGTGGTCACAGGCTCAGCTCCGGGTGCAGCCGGTCGAGGGTCCACACCTGCTTGCGGCGTGCCGACAGGGCGGTGAGCGCGAGGGCGCCCGCGGTGAACGCCACCAGGACGGCGCACGCCTGCCAGACGGGACCCAGGCCCCCGCCGGTGATGAGCCTCCTGAGGGCCTCGACGACGTAGCTCATCGGCAGGAAGGGATGGATCGCACTGAAGAAGCGCGGGCTGGTCTGGACGGGGTACGTGCCGCCCGCCGACGTCAACTGGAGCATCAGGAAGGCGAGGACGAGGATCCGTCCCGCCGCGCCGAAGCGCGCGTTCAGCCACTGGACGAGCGCGGCGAAACACGCCGTCACGAGGAACAGGAAGCCCACCGTCCCGGCCGCCCGTGCCATCTCCAGGCCGATCGCCCAGTGCAGCACGGACATCAGGGCCGCCGTCTGGAGCACTCCCACCGCGGCCACCGGGAGCCAGCCCGCCAGCGCGACGCGCCAGGCCGAGGCCCCCACCGCGAGCGCGCGCCGGTTCAGCGGCGGGATCAGCATGTAGGCGACCATCGCGCCCACCCAGAGGGACAGCGGGATGAAGTACGGAGCGAAGCCGGTGCCGTAGTTGGGTGCCCTGTGCAGGTCCTGGGAGGCGAGCCGCACCGGGTCCGCCATGACCTGGGTGCGCCGGTCGCGGTCGGACCTGTCGTAGTCCGGGATCTGCTCGGCGCCGTCGTGCAGCCCGCCGGCGAGCTTGCCGGAGCCGCCGACGAGCTTGTAGATGCCCCCGTCGAGGTCGCTCGCGCCCGTCTTCAGCGCCCCCACGCCCGTGTCGAGATCGCGTGCCCCGGCCTTCGCCGTGCCGAGTCCGGTGTGCAGCCGCTTGGCACCCTTGGCGACCTTCGCGGCACCCTCGTTGAGCTTGTTGATCTTGGACACGGCGTCGGTCAGGTCCTCGGAGAGGTGCGGCGACCGGTCGGCGAGCGCCTGCGCCTGCTTCTCCAGGGTGGCCAGGTTCTTGTCGAGCTTGTCGAGATCGCCGTCCTGGTCGTCGATCAGCGTGTTCAGGTCGTCGGCCACCTGGGCCACGTCCGCCGCGGCCGTCTTGGCCTTCTTCAGGTCGCCGCACGCGAGGTCCGGGACGACCGGCGTCTCGCAGCGCGCCTTGTAGACGGCCTCCAGCGCGGTGGAGGCCGCGTGCGCCCCCTTGGCCGCGGCCGGGGCCCGTTCCACGAGGTCGTCGAGGTTGTGGCGGATGCCGGACGCGGAGTCGGCGACGAGCTGGGCCGTGTCGCCGATCGACTTCTCGTTGTCCTTCAGGAACGGCCCCACCTTGCCGGCGACCCCGTTGACCCGGTCGGCCAGTGTCTGCGTGCCGTCCGCGACCTGCCGCGACCCGTCCTCCAGGTCGCCCGCGCCCTTGTCGAGCTTCTTCAGGCCGCCGGACAGCTTCCCGCTGCCCTTCTTGGCCTCCGCGAGACCGTCCGCGAGGTCCTTGGAGCCCTTCTTCGCCTTGCCGATCCCGCCCTTGAGCCGGTCGGCCCCGTCGGCGGCCTTCTTCGTCGCCCCGTGGATGTCCGAGAAGGAGATGAAGATCTTGTCCAGGAACGACCGTGACGCCTTGGTGGACGCGGCGGTGCGCACCTCGCTGAACACGGTCCGGGAGATCTGCCCGACGATGTAGTTGTTCGCGTCGTTGGTCCGCACCTGGAGCGCGCCCGTCTCGGGCGACGCGCCGGAACTGGAGGCGATGCGCTCACTGAAGTCGTCCGGCATCGTCAGGGACAGGTAGTACGTGCCGTCCTCGACGCCCCGGCGGGCCTCGGAGGCGCTCACCTCGTGCCATTCGAAGGTGTCGCTGTCGCGCAGCCCCTTGGTGATGTCGTCGCCCGCCGTGACCTTCCTGCCCGCGGCCGTCGCCCCCTTGTCGTCGTTCACGAGCGCCACGGGGATGCGGTCCAGGCGGCCGTACGGGTCCCAGAACGACCACAGGTAGAGGGCGCCGTACAGGAGAGGCAGCAGGAGGAGGGCCACCAGCGCGGCCCGGGGGAGCTTGCCGCGTCCGAAGCGCCGGAGCTCAAGGGCGGCCAGTTTCGGCGAGCGCATCGGCCGTCTCCTCGTCGTCGGGGGTGTTCTTGCCGGGGGCGCTGTCGCCGGTGGCCGGGGTGCTCTCGGTGGGACTGCCGTCCCCGGCGGCGGTGCCGGTGGCGGTGACGTCGGGGCGGGCGGTGGTGCCCGTGGGCGTGGTGGCGTCCACGGGCTCGGCGGCGTCCCCGGCGATGGTGGCGTCCGCGTCCGTGGGACCGTCCTCGGCGGCCGACTCCTGCCCGCCGTGCGGTCGCGTCGAGACGACGACGGCACCGTCAGGAGCCTCGCTGCACACGGCCACCACGGTGGTGCCCGAATCGGCGATCGACCTCAACAGGGCCCACACCTCGGCACGTTCGGAGTCCGAGAGCTTGAGATCGGTGTCGTCGACGCCGAGCAGGCGGGGGCGGCCGATCAGGGCCAGCGCTATCGACAGGCGCAGGGATTCGAGCCGCTCCAGGTCGCGCACGGCGGTCCGGGAGCCCTTGGGCAGCGACTCCCGGTCGAGGCCGGCGGCGGCCAGCGCGGTGTCGATGCGCAGCTTCGCCTCGGCCGCCCTCCCGTCGGTGCGCGCCCGTCCACCGGCGGGGCGCGCCCCCTTGGACCACGATCGCAGCAACCCGCGCAGAGGGCCGCCGAACCGCCGCTCCAGCAGCGCCCGTTCGCGCAGGTGCTCCCCTACGGTGAGCGCCGGGTCCAGGTCGGTGACACCGGGCACGTGCGCGAGCCCGCTCGTGCGGCGCACGGCGGCCATCTGCTTCGGCAGTCTCGACGAACCCACGCGGGCCGTCCCCTCGGTGGGCCTCATCCGGCCCGTGAGCGCGAGCAGCAGGCAGGTGCGGCCGGAGCCCGAGGGTCCCTCGATCGCGATCAGCGAGCCGGGCTCCGCGTCGACGCGGAGCCCGCCGAACACCCGGCCGCGCGGTCCTTCGAGCCCGAAGTCCTCGGCCGTGACGCCCAGTCCGTGTGGACCGTCCACAGCTTCCCCATCCCTGGAACTACTTTTGAACTGACTGGTCAGTGTAAAAAGTAGCCCGAACCTTCGATCGAAGCAAAAGCCCTGGTCAGAACGGATTGTCAGTGGCATACCTCACGATGGGCACATACGGCCACAGTGCCGTCACACAGACGACAGGAGGTTCGTCATGGCCAGCTCTTCCGCAGCCGCCGCCCGCCGGCGCCGCGCCACCGGCCCTGCCCCCTCACTGACCGGCCCGGCGAGCGACGTGCACCCGGTGCTGCGCCGGGCCACGGCCCCGCCCGCTGCCCTCGATCTGCTCGCCCAGGCCCGCGCCGGACTCGACGAGGCGACCGCGCTGGAAACGCCCAACGAGCGCTATGCGACGGCCCACTTGGCCGCGCTGCGCACCGCTGCCGCCGTCCTCGCCGCACGGGGACGCCCGGAGACCACCCCTCGGCGCAGGGCGCGCATCCGCAGCGCCTGGGAGGTACTCCCCGAGATCGCGCCCGAACTGACCGAGTGGAGCGCGCTGTTCGCCTCCGGCGCCACCCGCCGCGCCCGCGCCGAGGCGGGCATCCAGGGTGCCGCCACCACCCGCGACGCCGACGATCTGATACGCGACGTCGCGATGTTCCTGCGCCTCGTCGAGCGCATGCTCGTCCTGCAACCCGTCCTGCCCCGGCCCCGGCAGCAGAGGGAGGAGGACGGCGAGGTCCCGGACGCGGGCTGACCCGCACCGCGGCCACGCCCCGCGACCGGCATGTGGCGGCACCGCCCTGGTGATCCGCCGCGTGAGACGGAGGATCGGCGACACCCGCGGAGGCAATAGGGTGGAGGCGCCTGCGACCTCCCCGCCGGGAGGACCCCGATCGCTCCGCCGCGCAAGAGGCGGTGCCGCGCCGAGGAGTCAACTGCCGTGCCGGACCCGATGCGCCCCCGCGCTTCTCTCCGTACCGCCGTGGTCTGGGAGGTCCTCAAGGACGCCCTCGACCGCCGGGTCAAGGCCACCGGGCGGGAGTCCCTCGACGTGCTCGACACCGGCGGCGGCAGCGGCAATTTCGCGGTGCCCGTGGCCCGCCTCGGCCACCGCGTCACCGTCGTCGACCCGAGCCCGAACGCGCTGTTCGCGCTGGAGCGCCGGGCCGCCGAGGCCGGTGTCGCCGACCGGGTGCAGGGGGTCCAGGGCGACGCGCACGGCCTCTTCGACGTGGTCGGCCGCGGTGGATACGACGTCGTGCTGTGTCACGGGGTCCTGGAGTACGTGGACGACCCCGCCGAGGGCGTGCGCAACGTGGTGGACGCGCTGCGTCCCGAGGGCGTCCTCAGCCTCCTCGCCGCGGGCCTGGGCGGAGCCGTGCTGGCCCGCGCCCTCGCCGGTCACTTCAAGGAGGCCAAGCAGGCGCTCGAGGACCCGGACGGACGCTGGGGCGAGGGCGACCCCGTACCGCACCGCTTCACCGCCGAGCAGCTCACCGCGCTGGTCGAGGGTGCGGGCCTGCGGGTCGGAGCCGTGCACGGTGTGCGGGTGTTCGCGGACCTGGTGCCGGGTGTCCTCGTGGACACCGAGCCGGGTGCGCTGGAGGCCCTGCTGAAGCTGGAGGCGGCGGCCGCGGAACTCGCCGCGTTCCACTCCGTGGCCACACAGCTCCATGTGCTCGGTGAGGCGCGAGGGGCCTCCGAGAGCTGAGCGCCCTCCTGTGACGCAGCCCTGATCAGGGGCTTGGCGGCAGATGGAGTACGCCACAGACCCCCCGATCGGGTGCTCGGCGCCGTATGATCGAGGGAGACCGTCCGGCATGACGGACCGTTCGCTGGGGAATGCACGCCTCAGCGAATCGGGGTGCCATGGCGGGTTCCGGTTGGCGAATTGGCGTAGAGGGGCGGGTTTCACGGGGGCGATTCCCTGCCTATCCTGAAGGGGACCCCCGGGTCGCCCCGGCGACTGCACGATGAGGAGGACTCCGTGCCGCTCTCGGAGCACGAGCAGCGAATGCTCGAGCAGATGGAGCGAGCGCTGTACGCCGAAGATCCCAAGTTCGCGACAGCGCTTGAGGGAAGCGGGCTGCGTACGTACACCCGGCGACGGGTCTACCAGGCGGTCGCGGGCTTCCTGGTGGGTATCGCGCTCCTCATGGCCGGAATGGTCGCTCAGCTGATCTGGGTAAGCGTGGTCGGCTTCCTCGTGATGCTGGGGTGCGCGGTGCTTGCCGTCACCGGTTGGCGCAAGGCCCCCAAGCCGGGCGAACAGTCGGCGGCCACGGGTTCACCCGCTGCCCGCCGCCAGGGTCGGCAGCGCCGCTCCATGATGGATCGCATCGAACAACGCTGGCAGCGTCGCCGCGACGAGCAGGGTCATTGACCCTTCGGGCGGACAAGCAGACATCGCGTGAGGGGGTGTCCACCGACGAGGTGGACACCCCCTCACGCACGCCCTGAGACCCGGGGCGGCGGACTCCACCACGACCGGTACCCCCGCCCGGCCGCCCCGACCTGCCCACGTGCGGAAGTACGACCGAGAACTTCGCAACTCGGGAGCCCCGGCCTCGCGGCCCGGCGACCCCTGGATGTGCGGTGTGCATGCGCCACGCGTCCCCGGTGGCCACGCGTCCCGGGTGAGATGCCCGGTGGACGTCGTCCGAACGTCCTGCGCCGGCCCCGCGCGGACGACGTGGCGATACTTGCCCGCCCCGCCCCGCCCCGCCCCGCGTGGCAGACACGGCGGCACTGCCCGCCCAGGGCGGCAGACGCCGTCCGTACCTCCCGCGCCCGTCCCCCCTCGGCACACGCGGCGGTACTGCCCGCCCTGCCCGGCAGATGTCGTCCCGCGCCCATGCCGCCCGCCGCCCCCACCGATCCGGCGAGGCGTCCTCGGCCCGTCGCAGCCCGATACGTGTGTGGGCCCCGCTCCCGACGAGGAGAGCGGGGCCACACACGTATCGGGCTGCCGAGCGTCAGCCGCTCTGCCCGGAGGGACGGCCCGGCAGACGGCGCAGCACCGTCTCCCGGCGGCCCGCGAGACCGGCCCTGAGGGCCGACCAGCGGGCCGAGAAGGCCCAGGCGACCCGGACCGCCGAGCGGGGCGCGAGGAGAGCGCGGAGCCGGGCCGGACGGCTCGCGGAGGCGCCGAAGGCGTCAGCGATGAGGCGCGCGTCGTTCCCCAGGCCGGCAGCCGGACGAGGACGGGGCGCGTAGAGGACCTGCTCCACGGCCGCCGCCAGCCGGTGCACCGATTCCGAGGCCTCCTGGTCGAGGCTCCCGAGACGGACGATGCGCGCGGCCGCCTTGCGCGGGGTCTGCGAATCGTCCGGCGCGATCCCGTAGTCCCACGCCGTATCGGTGACCTCCTGCCAGGCACCCAGCGTGAAGGCTGCCGCGTCCGCCTCCGTGCGGCCGTGCCCGCCGAGCCGCACGGCCCGTAGGCGTAGTCGCCAGAACATCGGCAGCAGCGGCACACCCAGGATCAGGAGCCCGGCCAGCGTCAGCCCGAGGATCTTGAACCAGGGCCAGTTGTCCTCGTGGGACCCCACCGCCGCGAGCGACGACTCGCTGGGGCAGGCCTCCAGCTTCCGCTGCTGGGCCGAGCAGCTCTCGCTCGCCGAGGGCGCGCTGGAGGGCGCCGCGGACGACGACAGCGTCGGCTTCGGGACGGCCGGAACGTCGGTGCCGGGTGTGTCCGCCTGGGTGTACTCCGGGACCGTGCCACGGTTCGGCGTCGGCTCGAAGCGGGTCCAGCCGACGCCCTCGAAGTACAGCTCGGGCCAGGCGTGTGCGTCGCGCAGCCCGACCGACATCGAGCCGTTCGCCTGCGGGGAGCCGGGCGTGAAGCCCACCGCCACGCGGGCCGGTATGCCGAGGGTCCTGGCCATCGCGGCCATCGCGAAGGAGAAGTGGACGCAGAAGCCCTCCTTGTCCTTCAGGAAGCGGGCGATCGCGGCGGACCCCGTGCCGACCTGCACCTGGGTGTCGTAGCGGAAATTGCCGCTGACGGCGAAGTAGTCCTGGAGCTTGACCGCCTGCTCGTAGTGGTTCGTCGAGCCCTCGGTGACCTGTCGGGCGGTCCTCGCCACCACGGCGGGCAGCGAATCGGGAACCCGGGTGAACTCGCGCTTCAAGGCGCCCGGTGGCTCCGGCGCGTCGGCGAGCTGCTCCGCCGTCGGCTGCACGACCAGACTCGTGACCTGATACTGCACGCCCCGGGTGTTCTGCCCGTGGTCCCCGACGAGGGTGCGGCCCACGGGCTCGTACCGCCAGCGGCCGCTGATGTCGACCTTGGTGGCGGGGTACGGCATGGGCAGCCAGTCCTGCGCGTACCAGTCGGCGGCCGAGATGCGGGTCTGGATCGAGGCCCGCCGGATGTCGCTGCCGAGACCGATCGGCGTCGAGAAGGTGTCGGGCACGTCCTCGATGTGGCGCTGGGCGGGCTTCCAGGCCGTGCCGTCGAAATCGTCCAGGGAGACGATCCGCAGATACAGGTCCTGGGTGTCCTCGGTGTTGGTGCGGTAGGACAGGACCTGGCGGTCCTGGTCCACGTTCAGGCTGTCGCGGAGGGAGACCAGGGGGTTGACGGCGGAGATCGTGCCGCCGCCACCGGTGCCCGTGCCCACACCCGTCCCCGCGGCGTCCAGCAGACCGCCGTCCAGGGCCGGCAGGCCGAGCGGCACCACCAGGGCGATGCCCAGCGCCACCGCGCCGATGCGGCGGCCGGTGCGGACGGGCGCGACGGCGCCGCTCGCGGAGTCGGGGCCCGGCACCCGGGGCGCCCCGCCGAAGACGCGCCCCCACTGCGAGAGCCGGTCACGGCCCTCGGCGAGCAGCAGCATCAGATAACCCGCGGCCGCCAGGACGAACCACAGCCACGCGGCACCGCCGCCGGCGAGGCCCGCGGCGACCGAGTACAGCGCGAGCAGCGGAAGCCCTGCCGGTGCCGCGCTGCGATAGGTCACGGCGAGGGCGTCGACCGCGAGCCCGATCACCAGGACGCCGCCGACCAGCATCAGCCGGATGCCGTCGGACAGCGGCGCCGGGATCGAATACCGGCTGACGTCGTCGCTGCCCGCCTGGAGCAGGTCGCCGAAGTGCCGGAAGACCTCGGGCCCCGGGACGATCCCGGCGAGGGCCTCCTGCCGGGCGAAGGCCAGGGTCAGCAGTGCCAGCGTCACCAGTGCCTGCACCGCTACGGTCAGCGGCCGGGCCAGCGGGACCCGCCGGGTCAGCGCGCCCACCGCGGTCTGCACCGCCAGCAGGAACGCCGCCTGGAAGATCCAGGTCGCCGGGTCGACCAGCGGCAACAGGGCGCAGGAGGCCATCAGCGTGGCCGCGGCCGCGCACAGTGCCAGTCGCGCTCGCCCGCTCATGAGTCACCACCCCCCGCAGTACTCCCCGTCGACGCCACGTGCGTGCGCTGACGGTCCGCCTCCCGCCACAGGTCGGCCAGTCGGGCGCCGCGCGGCACGGTCACCGCGGTCCAGCCCGCCTCGCGCAGCATCCGCAGTCGGTCCTCACCCCTGTCCAACGGCCCGGCCACATCGGTCGGTTCCCGCCCCCAGGACTCGCTGTCCAGCAGGAAGGCGACCGCCCCGCCGCTGCGCTGGCGCATCCTGCCGAGCACGTCGGCCTGTTCCTCGTCCAGATCGCCGAGGAAGGCGATCAGCAGTCCTTCGTTCCCCCCGCGCAGCACGTCGTAGGCGCGGGACAGGCCCGTGCCGTCCGAGTGGTCGATGACCGCGAGGGTGTCCATCATCATCCCGGCCGCGTCCGCCGACTCCTGGCTGGCGCCCGCGAAACCGTCGGCGCCCTCGCCGGGCACCGAGCTGCCGGTGTCGGTCAACAGCCTCACCGAAAAGCCCCGTTCGAGCATGTGGACCAGGGCGGAGGCGGTGCCGGAGACGGCCCACTCGAAGGCCGAGTCGGGGCCCGCGCCCTGGAAGGCGACGCCGCGGGTGTCGAGCAGCACCGTGCAACGGGAGCGCTGGGGCTGCTCCTCACGACGGACCATCAACTCGCCGTAGCGCGCGGTCAGCCGCCAGTGCACCCGGCGCAGATCGTCGCCGTAGCGATAGCCGCGCGGGATGATGTCGTCCTCGCCCGCGAGGGCCAGCGAGCGCTGCCGTCCGTCGCCGTACCCCTTCGCCTCACCGGTCAGGCGGACCGACGGCAGAGCCTCCACGCGCGGGATGACCGTCAGGGTGTCGTACGTCGAGAAGGAGCGGGTCAGCTCGCACATCCCGAACGGGTCCGTGAGCCGCAGTTGCAGCGGACCCAGCGGATAGCGGCCACGAAGGTCCGAGCGCACGCGGTAGGACACCTCGCGGCGGCCCCCCGCCTCCACCCGGTCCAGGACGAACCGGGGCCGCGGCCCGAGCACGTACGGCACCCGGTCCTGGAGCATCAGCAGTCCGGTGGGCAGCCGCGAGACGTTGTCCATCCGGAGATGGACCCGGGCCTCGGAACCCGCGGGCACCCGGCCGGGGGAGAGCCGGCGGCTTCCCGCGACGCGGTAGCGGGTGCGGTACAGCACGGTGGCGCACACCAGCGGGAGGACCGCGAGGAGCAGTCCGACCCGGAGCAGATCGCTCTGCCCCAGGACGTACGCGCAGATCGCGGCGGCGACCCCGGCGGCCAGGAAGGAGCGTCCGCGGGTCGTGAGCCCGGCGAGCGCCGTGCGCAGCCCGCCCTTGTCCTCCTCGGCGGCGGGCCCCGTCCCCCCTTGCGTCATCACAGCCTCCGCGGCGGCTGCTGGCCGTAGGCGGGCGCACCCCGGCCCATCGTGAAGCCGGCCTGCTGCTGGGGAGCCGCGGGCACGGGGGTGCGCTGCAGGATCTCCAGGACGACCTGCTCGGAGGTGCGGCGGTTCAACTGCGCCTGGGCCGTGGGCAGCAGGCGGTGGGCCAGGACCGCCACGGCGAGCGCCTGGACGTCGTCCGGAAGCGCGAACTCCCGGCCGCTCAGAGCGGCGGACGCCTTCGCCGCGCGCAGCAGGTGCAGCGTGGCACGCGGCGAGGCGCCGAGTCTGAGGTCCGGGTGCGTACGCGTGGCCGCGACCAGGTCCACGGCGTACCGTCGCACCGAGTCGGCGACGTGGACGGCGCGGACCGCGTCGATCAGCTTCACGATCTCGTGCGCGTGGGCGACCGGCTGGAGGTCGTCCAACGGGTTCACCCCGCCGTGGATGTCGAGCATCTGCAGCTCGGCGTCCGCGCTGGGGTAGCCGATGGAGACGCGGGCCATGAAGCGGTCGCGCTGGGCCTCGGGCAGCGGATACGTGCCCTCCATCTCGACCGGGTTCTGCGTCGCCACCACCATGAAGGGGCTGGGCAGTTCGTAGGTCTGGCCGTCGATGGTGACCTGCCGCTCCTCCATCGACTCCAGGAGCGCGGACTGCGTCTTGGGCGAGGCGCGGTTGATCTCGTCGCCGATCACGATCTGCGCGAAGATCGCTCCGGGCTTGAACTCGAAGTCCCGGCGCTGCTGGTCCCAGATGGACACACCCGTGATGTCCGAGGGCAGCAGGTCGGGCGTGAACTGGATACGCCTGACCGAGCAGTCGATGGACCGCGCCAGCGCCTTGGCGAGCATGGTCTTGCCGACGCCCGGGACATCCTCGATGAGGAGATGCCCCTCGGCGAGCAGTACGGTCAGCGAAAGCCGTACGACCTCAGGCTTGCCCTCGATCACTCCTTCCACCGAACTGCGGACGCGCTCCACAGTGGCGGTCAGATCCGTAAGGCTCGCTCGATCGTCATAGGTCGTCACCCGGCCCTCCTCGGCCCGTTCTCGGGCCGACGCCCTGTGCGGACCGGCCCACCCCGAAACACGGACACCACGCGTGAAAAGTTCCGCGTGACGCCACACCCGCATTCTTGTTGCCGTTACCGGTTCGTGTCACTCGCCTGTGGATAACTGGCCGCGATATGTCAGGTCTTGCGGCTCTTTGGGCTCCGGGGAGGCGGGGTGTTTCCGTGCGGAGAGCGTCCCACGGGCCGCCGGCGGACGGCGACCCGGGTCAGGACGTGGGCCGGGCGAGGCGAAGCCGGCGAACCGGGTCCCGGCGCGGCCGGGACCCGGGACCGTCAGGCGGGGTCGATCTCGCGCAGCAGGCCGGTCTTCACGTCGAAGACGAAGCCCCGCACGTCGTCGGTGTGCAGCAGGAACGGCGAGGTGCGCACGCGCTGCATCGACTGCCGCACGTCCTGGTCGACGTCGCGGAACGACTCGACCGCCCAGGCGGGGCGCTGGCCGACCTCCATCTCCAGGTCGTGCCGGAATTCCTCGGTGAGGGACTCCAGACCGCAGCCGGTGTGGTGGATGAGGACCACGCTGCGGGTGCCGAGAGCCCGCTGGCTGATGGTGAGGGAGCGGATCACGTCGTCGGTGACGACTCCGCCCGCGTTGCGGATGGTGTGACAGTCGCCGAGCGCCAGGCCGAGTGCGGCGTGCAGGTCGAGGCGGGCGTCCATGCAGGCGACCACCGCGACGTGCAGCACCGGCCGGGCGTCCATCCCGGGGTCGGTGAAAGCGTCGGCGTAGTGATGGTTCGCGTCGACGAGGCGGTCGGTCACGGTGCCGGAGGTGACTATGGCGCCTTCGGGCTCGGTGGGAACGGATGCAGAAGTCGTCATACCTATGACGGTACTGGTCACGTAGGGCGCGGTCTTGTTGTGAGAGTGGACAAAGAACGCCATCGTGGCTTGTTGTGACGTAACCCACACGGGCGGTGTCGGTGCGCCCGTCAGGGTGACAAGAGCGTATTTGCGGCTTCGGCGGGAGCGGGGTCCGCGACGCGCATGCCGGTTGATTGACCGCGAGACACCGTGGACTAAAGTGACGCGAAGCGGGAGGCGAGGCTCTCCCTGCTGGACTTGTATCCCCCGGAGACCCGGCGATTTTCCGGCGTCTCCCCGCGTGCGCGGCGCGTACGTACGGCTCGGCCTCCTCCCGCTCCCGGTCGGCTGACGCCACTCACCGGCGCCAGCAGGCCTCCCCTTCTCGAGCGGGCGGGGACCCGGCGGTGCGTACGGCCGCGCCGGACCTGAGAGGGCCCCTTGAGCCAGAGTCGACATGTCCCGGTGATGCTCCAGCGGTGCCTGGACATGCTGGCCCCGGCCCTCGGTGAGCCGGGAGCCGTCGTCGTCGACTGCACCCTGGGACTCGGCGGCCACAGCGAGGCCCTGCTCACGCAGTTCCCCGAGGCCCGCCTGGTGGCCCTGGACCGCGACAAGGAAGCCCTGCGCCTGTCCGGGGAGCGACTCGCCCCCTTCGGTGACCGCGCCACCCTGGTGCACGCCGTCTACGACGAGCTCCCCGAGGTGCTCGACCGCCTCGGCATCCCGCGCGTCCAGGGCGTGCTGTTCGACCTCGGCGTGTCGTCCATGCAGCTCGACGAGGCGGACCGCGGGTTCGCGTACGCGCAGGACGCCCCGCTCGACATGCGCATGGACCAGACGACCGGGATGAGCGCGGCCGAGGTGCTGAACACCTATCCGCCGGGTGAGCTGGTGCGGATCCTGCGGGCGTACGGCGAGGAGAAGCAGGCCAAGCGGATCGTGTCCGCGATCGTGCGCGAACGCGAGAAGGAGCCCTTCAGCAACAGCGCACGGCTCGTCGAACTGATCCGCGACGCACTGCCCCAGGCCGCCAAGCGCACCGGCGGCAACCCGGCCAAGCGCACCTTCCAGGCGCTGCGCATCGAGGTCAACGGCGAGCTGAGCGTCCTGGAGAGGGCGATCCCCGCGGCCGTGGGGGCGCTCGCCGTCGGCGGCCGTATCGCGGTGCTCTCGTACCACTCGCTGGAGGACCGGCTGGTCAAGCAGGTGTTCGCGGCCGGCGCCGCCTCCACCGCGCCGCCCGGGCTGCCGGTCGTCCCCGAGCGCTACCAGCCCCGGCTCAAGCTGCTCACCCGCGGTGCCGAACTTCCCACCGAGGAAGAGGTCGCCGAGAACCGGCGAGCGGCTCCCGCCCGGCTGCGGGGGGCGCAACGCATTCGCGAGGACGCCGAGTGAGGCGCGGCGAGAGGGAGGGCGCGTGAGCCGGAAACCGGAGCTCAGGGGGCGGGCCGCCCGGCTCGCCCGATTGCTGCCCGCGGGGGCCGGCCAGGCCGCCCGCACCCCGTTCGTGCTGCTCGTCGTGGTGCTGCTCGGCGGCGGCCTCATCGGGCTCCTCGTGCTGAACTCCGCGCTCAGCGAAGGGGCGTTCCGGCTCGACGATCTCCAGAGGGACACCAAGAGCCTCACCGACGAGGAGCAGGCCCTCCAACGGGACGTGGACGCCTACTCCGCCCCCGACGCCCTCCAGCGCCGCGCCCGTGAACTCGGCATGGTCCCCGGCGGAGACCCGGCCTTCCTCGACCCGGACGGCACCGTCAAGGGCGTCCCCGGGGGGCCCGCCCAGCAGTCCTCCGCGCGGGCCCCGATGATCCCGGCGCCCGAGGTGCTCGCACCGAAGCCCCGCCGGAGCCCGGCCCCGTCCCCGGCGTCCACCGCGCAGCCGTCCGTGACCGCCCCCTCCCGTCAGGTCCCCGCCCCGTCCACGCAGTCCCCCACGACCCCCGGCAGGTGACGGAAGTGTCCGACAGGGAACCGCCGCGCCGCCGCGTGCCCGGCCCCGCCAGGCCCGTCCCCGGCGGCCGGCGCCGTCCGGGACCCGGCACGCGCCCCGTACGCCGACCGGGCGCCGGGCGCCCCCAGGCCCCGAGCGTCATCCGGCTCGGCAGCCCCCGCCCCCGCCTGCGCATGGTCAGCCTCGCGCTGACCCTGGTGATGGTCGCCTTCGTCGTACGGCTGCTCCAGGTACAGGCGGTGGACGCCAGCGCCTACGCCGCGAAGGCCGAGCAGAACCGCTACGTGGGGCGCACGCTCGCCGCCGAGCGGGGAGGCATCACCGACCGCAACGGCGTCGAGCTCGCGAGCAGCGTGGACGCGTACGACATCACGGCCGACCCGACGATGTTCACGCGGGAGGCGACGAAGGCCGATGACGCGCCCGAGCAGGCCGCCGCGCTGCTCGGGCCCATCCTCGACGAGGACATGGACAGCGTCGCCAAGAAGCTGCGGACGAAGAACACCCGCTACGTCCTGCTCGCGCACCGGCAGACCCCGCAGGTGTGGAAGCAGATCAAGGACCTGAAGCAGACGCTCGGCACCAAGGCGGAGACCGACGCGAACACGGTCAACGCCCTCGCCGGCGTCCTGGCCGTGCCCGCCAGCAAACGCGTGTACCCGAACGGCGACCTCGCCGCCGGGATACTGGGCTGGGTCAACGCCGACGGCAAGGGCGGCGGCGGCGTCGAGCAGGCGCTGAACAAGCAGCTCGCCGGCAAGGACGGGAAGATCCGCTACGCGCAGTCCGGCGGCCGGCAGGTGCCGACCGTGGGCTCCACCGAGACGCCCGCCGTGGCCGGCTCCGACGTCGAGCTGACCATCGACCGGGACATCCAGTGGGCCGCGCAGGACGCGATCACCGAGCAGGTGAAGAAGTCCAAGGCCGACCGCGGCTACGTGATGGTGCAGGACACCCGGACCGGCGAGATCCTCGCGATGGCGAACTCGCCCGGCTTCGACCCGAACGACCTCTCCCAGGCCAACTCGGCGGCCATGGGCAACGCGGCCCTCCAGGACGCGTTCGAGCCCGGCTCCACCGCCAAGCTCATGTCGATGGCGGCCGTCCTGGAGGAGAACGCCGCCACACCCGACACCCACGTGGTCGTGCCGAACCGGCTGCACCGCGGCGACCGGCTCTTCCAGGACGACATCGACCACTCGACCTGGTACCTGACGCTCAACGGCGTCCTCGCCAAGTCCAGCAACATCGGCACCATCCTGGCGACCGGGCAGCTGGGCAAGACGCAGAAGGAGGCCAACCGGGTCCTGTACTCGTATCTGCGCAAGTTCGGCATCGGCAGCCACACCGGGCTGGACTTCCCCGGCGAGACGGCGGGCATCCTCGCGCGCCCCGACGCCTGGTCGACCTCGCAGCAGTACACGATTCCTTTCGGCCAGGGCGTGTCGATCAACGCGATGCAGGCGGCCTCGGTCTACTCGACGATCGCCAACGGCGGCGTCCGCGTGGAGCCGACCCTGGTGCGCGGCACGAAGGGACCCGACGGCCGCTTCACCCCGGCCGCCGAGCCCAAGAAGACAAGGGTCGTGAGCGAGAAGACGGCGAAGACCCTCGCCCAGATGCTGGAGTCCGTCGTGGACGACGAACAGGGCACCGGCAACAAGGCGCGCATTCCCGGCTACCGGGTCGCGGGCAAGACGGGTACGGCCAACCGCGTGGATCCGGCCACCGGCAAGTACCACGGATACACCTCCTCGTTCGCCGGATTCGCACCCGCGGACAAGCCGCGCGTCACTGTCTACTGCGCCATCCAGAACGCCACCAAGGGCAGCTACTTCGGCGGCCAGATCTGCGGCCCCATCTACAAGCAGGTCATGGAATTCGCGCTGAAGACCCTCCAGGTCCCGCCCACCGGCGCCCAGCCCGCCCGACTGCCCGTCTCCTTCTCGCCGTGATCCCATCCGACCGCACGCCCTGATCGGCCCCCACGCACAACGGACCAGGAACCAGCCCGTGACTACGATCACCCCCGCTCCCGGGAACCAGTCCCCGCCGAACCCCTCACTTCGCTCCGGCGGGGGTGCGCCCGGTACGCTCACCGCCGTGCCACATGCTGATCAGTCCCAAACCACCCAGAAGGGCGTTCCTGTGACATATCCGGGGCCGCCCCGACCGGTTCACGTCTCCGCCACACCCCTCGCGGAGCTCGCCGATCAGCTGGGGACCACCGCCCCGGCGTCGACCGCGGGAGTCACGGGCATCACCCATGACTCCCGCGCCGTGCGCCCGGGAGACCTGTACGCCGCGCTGCCCGGCGCCCGCCTGCACGGCGCCGACTTCGTGCCCCAGGCCGCCGGCCTCGGCGCCGTCGCGGTGCTGACCGACCCGACCGGCGCCGAGCGAGCCGCGGCCACCGGCCTGCCGGTGCTCGTCGTCGACGACCCGCGCGGACGGATGGGCGAACTGGCGGCCACCATCTACGGCCACCCCGGGCGCGAACTGCTCCAGATCGGGATCACCGGCACGTCCGGCAAGACCACGACGGCGTACCTCGTCGAGGGCGGTCTGAAGACGGTCCGCAGCACCGGCCTGATCGGCACGGTCGAGATGCGCATCGGTGACGAGCGCATCAAGTCCGAGCGCACCACCCCCGAAGCCACCGACCTCCAGGCGCTGTTCGCGGTGATGCGCGAACGCGGCGTCGAGGCGGTCGCGATGGAGGTCTCCAGCCACGCGCTGGTCCTCGGGCGCGTCGACGGCTGCGTCTTCGACATCGCCGTCTTCAACAACCTGAGCCCGGAACACATGGAGTTCCACTCCGACATGGAGGACTACTTCCGGGCCAAGGCGCAGCTGTTCACGCCGAAACGCAGCAAACTCGGCGTCGTCAACCTCGATGACGAGTACGGGCGCAGGCTGGCCAAGGAGGCCACCGTCCCGGTCGTCACCTTCTCCGCCGAGGGGCACCCCGACGCCGACTGGCGCGCGGAGGACGTCGAAGTCGGGCCCATGGACTCGAGGTTCACCGCCATCGGCCCCAAGGGCGAGCGGATCACCGCCAGGTCACCGCTCGCTGGCCCCTTCAACGTGGCGAACACCCTCGCCGCCGTCGTCGCCCTCGCCGTCGCAGGGATCGACCCGCAGGACGCCGCCGACGGCGTCGCCGCGGTGCCGGGCGTCCCGGGTCGCCTGGAGCGGGTGGACGTCGGCCAGCCCTACCTCGCCGTCGTCGACTACGCCCACAAGACGGACGCGGTCGAGTCCGTCCTGCGCGCCCTGCGCAAGGTCACCACCGGTCACCTGCACGTCGTGCTCGGCTGCGGCGGCGACCGTGACAAGACCAAGCGGATGCCGATGGGCGCGGCTGCGGCCCGGCTCGCCGACACCGCCGTACTGACCTCCGACAACCCCCGCTCCGAGGACCCCCTCGCGATCCTCGCCACGATGCTCGCGGGCGCCGCCGAGGTGCCGGCGCACGAGCGCGGCGAGGTCCAGGTCTTCGAGGACCGCGCCGCCGCCATCGCCGCCGCGGTCGCCCGTGCGCAGCCGGGCGACACCGTGCTGGTCGCCGGCAAGGGCCACGAGCAGGGCCAGGACATCGCCGGGGTGGTCCGTCCGTTCGACGACCGCCAGGTGCTTCGCGAAGCTATCCAGCAGACCCAGGGATGAACTTGTGATCGCCCTCTCTCTCGCCGAGATCGCAGCAGTCGTCGGCGGGCAGACGCACGACATACCGGATCCGTCGGTACAGGTCACCGGACCGGTCGTCAGAGACTCCCGTGAGGTGGAGTCCGGCAGCCTCTTCGTCGCCTTCGTCGGCGAGCGCGTGGACGGCCACGACTTCGCCGAGGCGGTGGTCGAGGCGGGCGCGGTCGCCGTGCTGGCGTCCCGCCCCGTCGGCGTGCCCGCGATCGTCGTCGCCGACGTCCAGGCGGCGCTCGGCGCGCTCGCCCGGCACGTCGTGGAACGGCTAGGTGCGACCCTCGTCGCCCTCACCGGCTCCGCGGGCAAGACCAGCACCAAGGACCTGATCGCCCAGGTGCTGCGGACCAAGGCGCCGACCGTCTTCACGCCCGGCTCGCTCAACAACGAGATCGGCCTGCCGCTCACCGCGCTCAGCGCCACCGAGGAGACCCGTTTCCTCGTCCTGGAGATGGGCGCCCGCGGCATCGGCCACATCAGCTACCTCGCCGGCCTGACGCCGCCGAAGGTCGGCCTCGTCCTCAACGTCGGCACCGCCCACATCGGCGAGTTCGGCGGACGCGAGCAGATCGCACAGGCGAAGGGTGAACTCGTCGAGAGCCTCCCGGAGGACGGCGCGGCGATCCTCAACGCCGACGATCCCCTCGTCCGCGCCATGGCTTCCCGGACGAAGGCGCGCGTGATCCTCTTCGGTGAGTCCGACGAAGCGGACGTACGCGCCGAGAACGTCCGTCTCACGGACAGTGGACAGCCCGCCTTCAGCCTTCGCACACCCTCCGGGTGCAGTGACGTGACCATGCGCCTGTACGGTGAGCACCACGTGTCGAACGCGCTCGCCGCGGCCGCCGTCGCCCATGAGCTGGGCATGTCCGCAGACGAGATCGCCCGCGCGCTCTCCGAGGCGGACTCCCTCTCCCGCTGGCGGATGGAGGTCACCGAGCGTCCGGACGGCGTGACGGTCGTCAACGACGCCTACAACGCGAACCCCGAGTCCATGCGAGCCGCCCTGCGCGCGCTCGCGGCCATGGGCAAGGGACGTCGTACGTGGGCGGTGCTCGGTCAGATGGCCGAGCTCGGGGACGAGGCGCTCGCCGAGCACGACGCGGTCGGACGGCTCGCCGTCCGGCTCAACGTCAGCAAGCTCGTCGCGGTCGGGGGCAGGGAAGCGTCCTGGCTGCAACTGGGCGCATATAACGAGGGTTCGTGGGGTGAGGAGTCGGTGCACGTGTCCGACGCACAGGCGGCTGTCGACCTGTTGCGCAGCGAGCTGCGCCCGGGGGACGTCGTACTCGTGAAGGCGTCCAGGTCGGTCGGGCTCGAACGGGTGGCGCAGGCGCTGCTCGACAGCGGCCTCGAGGGTGAGGTTGCCGCCCGATGATGAAGCAGATCCTGTTCGCAGGAGTCATTGGCCTGTTCCTGACGCTGGTCGGCACTCCGCTGCTGATCAAGCTCCTGGCCCGCAAGGGTTATGGCCAGTACATCCGCGACGACGGCCCGCGCGAGCACCACAGCAAGCGCGGTACGCCGACCATGGGTGGTATCGCCTTCATCCTCGCGACGATCATCGCGTACTTCCTGTCGAAGGTGATCACCGGTTACGCGCCCACGTTCTCCGGCCTGCTGGTGCTCGGCCTGATGGCGGGCATGGGCCTGGTCGGCTTCCTGGACGACTACATCAAGATCGTCAAGCGGCGCTCGCTGGGTCTGCGCGCCAAGGCGAAGATGGCCGGACAGCTGATCGTGGGCATCGCCTTCGCGGTCCTGGCACTCCAGTTCGCCGACAACCGCGGGAACACCCCGGCCTCCACGAAGCTCTCCTTCGTCCAGGACTTCGGCTGGTCCATCGGCCCGGTGCTCTTCGTGGTCTGGGCCCTGTTCATGATCCTGGCCATGTCCAACGGCGTGAACCTGACGGACGGCCTGGACGGTCTCGCCACCGGCGCGGCCACGATGGTGTTCGGCGCCTACACCTTCATCGGCGTCTGGCAGTTCCAGGAGTCCTGCGCCAACGCCACGACTCTCACGAACCCGGCCGCCTGCTACGAGGTGCGCGACCCGCTGGACCTCGCGGTCGTCGCCTCCGCCCTGATGGGCGCCTGCTTCGGCTTCCTGTGGTGGAACACCTCGCCGGCCAAGATCTTCATGGGTGACACCGGTTCGCTGGCCCTCGGCGGCGCGCTCGCCGGTCTGGCGATCTGCTCCCGCACGGAGCTGCTGGTCGCGCTCCTCGGCGGTCTCTTCGTCCTCATCACCATGTCGGTCGTGATCCAGGTCGGGTCCTTCCGGCTGACCGGCCGACGCGTCTTCCGCATGGCACCGCTCCAGCACCACTTCGAACTCAAGGGGTGGTCCGAAGTCCTTGTGGTGGTCCGCTTCTGGATCATTCAGGGCATGTGCGTCATCGTGGGACTGGGCCTCTTCTACGCAGGATGGGCAGCCAAGAAGTGATCGACTGGCAGGGCAAGAACGTCACCGTCGCCGGGCTCGGCGTCTCCGGCATCCCGGCGGCCAAGGTGCTGCACGGTCTCGGCGCGGTCGTCACGGTCGTCAACGACGGCGACGACGAGCGCTCCCGGGCCCAGGCCGCGGAGCTGGAGGCGCTCGGTGTCACCGTGCGCCTCGGTGACGGCGCGACCCTGCCGGAAGGCACCGAACTCATCGTGACCGCTCCCGGCTGGAAGCCGGACAAGCCGCTGTTCGCCGCGGCCGCCGAGGCGGGCGTCCCGGTCTGGGGCGACGTCGAGCTCGCCTGGCGGCTGCGCGGCCCGGACGCGGCGCCGTGGCTGGCGGTCACCGGCACCAACGGCAAGACCACCACCGTGCAGATGCTCGCCTCCATCCTGGAGGCGGCCGGACTGCGCACCGCGGCGGTCGGCAACATCGGCGTCTCGCTGCTGGACGCGGTCCTCGGCGAGGAGACGTACGACGTCCTCGCGGTGGAGCTGTCGAGCTATCAGCTGCACTGGGCGCCCTCGCTGCGCGCGCATTCGGCCGCCGTGCTGAACCTCGCGCCCGACCACCTCGACTGGCACGGCTCCATGGAGGCGTACGCCGCCGACAAGGGCCGCATCTACGAAGGCAATCGGGTCGCCTGCGTCTACAACGTCGCCGACAAGGCGACCGAGGACCTGGTGCGCGAGGCGGACGTGGAGGAGGGCTGCCGGGCCGTCGGCTTCACGCTCGGCACCCCCGGACCGTCCCAACTCGGCGTCGTGGAAGGCATCCTGGTCGACCGCGCCTTCGTCGAGAACCGGCACAAGAACGCGCAGGAGCTCGCGGAGGTGTCGGACGTCAATCCGCCCGCCCCGCACAACATCGCCAACGCCCTTGCGGCGGCGGCCCTGGCGCGCGCCTTCGGTGTGCCCGCCCAGGCGGTGCGCGACGGACTGCGCGCCTTCCGCCCGGACGCGCACCGCATCGCGCACGTCGCCGATGTGGACCAGGTCGCCTACATCGACGACTCCAAGGCCACCAACACCCATGCGACGGAGGCCTCTTTGGCCGCCTACGAGTCGATCGTGTGGATCGCGGGCGGCCTCGCCAAGGGCGCGACCTTCGACGAGCTGGTCGCCAAGTCGGCGAAGCGGCTCCGGGGCGTCGTCCTGATCGGCGCGGACCGCGCGCTGATCGGCGAAGCGCTCGCGCGACACGCCCCGGAAGTACCCGTCGTCGACCTCGACCGGACCGACACTGGGGCGATGCTCGCGGCGGTCCGGGAGGCCGCGCGGCTCGCCGGGCCAGGGGACACCGTTCTGCTGGCGCCGGCCTGTGCGTCCATGGACATGTTCGCCAACTACAACAAGCGCGGTGACGCTTTCGCGGAGGCGGTTCGCGAACTCGGCGCCGCGAGCGCCTGACGGCGGGTCCGGCCGACCCGGGCGCCCGGGACCCTTGGGAGCGACGCGTGACGCCATCCTGGTCGGTACCTCGTCTGCGGCTTCGGGCCGGCGGCACGTGGCCGTGGGGACCCCTCCCGCCCTGCGGGGCGCCCTGCGGCGGCACGGGAGGTGCCGGCCGTGCCGAGTAGCCGTACGGGCCGTCCCCCGGTCCAGCGAGCGCCGCGGCGGCCGTCCGGCGCCCGGCCCCCGCGCGACAACCCCGTCCGCCGGTTCTACCTGCGCGCCCGCACGGCCTGGGACCGGCCGCTCACCGCGTACTACCTGATCCTGGGCGGCAGCCTGCTGATCACCGTGCTCGGCCTGGTGATGGTCTACTCGGCCTCGCAGATCACCGCGCTGCAGCTCTCGCTGCCGGGTTCGTACTTCTTCCGCAAGCAGTTCCTGGCCGCCGTGATCGGCGGTGTGCTCATGCTGGTCGCCTCGCGGATGCCGGTGAAACTGCACCGGGCGCTGGCGTACCCGATCCTGGCGGGCGCCGTCTTCCTGATGGCCCTGGTGCAGGTGCCGGGGATAGGGGTCTCGGTCAACGGCAACCAGAACTGGATCTCCGTCGGAGGCCCGTTCCAGCTCCAGCCCAGCGAGTTCGGCAAGCTGGCGCTCGTGCTGTGGGGCGCCGACCTGATCGCCCGCAAACAGGACAAGCGGCTGCTGACCCAGTGGAAGCACATGCTGGTGCCGCTCGTGCCGGTGGCCTTCATGCTGCTCGGGCTGATCATGCTCGGCGGCGACATGGGAACCGCGATCATTCTCACAGCGATCCTCTTCGGGCTGCTGTGGCTGGCGGGAGCGCCCACCCGGCTGTTCGCCGGCGTGCTGGCCGTCGCCGCGACCATCGGCGCCATCCTCATCAAGACCAGCCCGAACCGCATGGCCAGGCTCGCCTGCATCGGTGCCACCGACCCGGGGCCGGGCGATCACTGCTGGCAGGCCGTGCACGGCATCTACGCCCTGGCCTCCGGCGGACTCTTCGGTTCCGGCCTCGGTGCCAGCGTGGAAAAATGGGGCCAACTGCCCGAAGCGCACACCGACTTCATCTTCGCCATCACCGGGGAGGAACTGGGTCTGGCGGGGACGCTGTCGGTACTCGCCCTCTTCGCGGCTCTAGGCTATGCGGGTATCCGCGTGGCCGGACGCACGGAGGACCCCTTCGTGAGGTATGCCGCGGGAGGCGTGACCACCTGGATCACGGCCCAGGCCGTGATCAACATCGGTGCGGTGCTCGGTCTGCTGCCGATCGCCGGAGTCCCGCTCCCGCTGTTCTCCTACGGGGGTTCCGCCCTGCTGCCGACCATGTTCGCCATCGGGCTGCTGATCGCCTTCGCACGCGACGAGCCCGCTGCGCGGGCCGCGCTTGCCATGCGGCAACCCCGCTTTGGTAGAAAGCGTGCTGCGGTGAGAGGCTCCGCGGGGACCGCGGGGCCTCGGAGATGGAACACGATGCGACGGCGTGCCGGCACGGCGCGTTCGTCCGGAGAGCGGTGAATTTCGGTGCATGTCGTACTCGCCGGCGGGGGGACCGCCGGCCACATCGAGCCCGCGCTCGCCCTCGCGGACGCCCTGCGCAGGCAGGACCCGACCGTGGGGATCACGGCCCTGGGCACGGAGCGCGGTCTGGAGACCCGCCTCGTACCGGAGCGCGGCTACGAACTCGCGCTGATTCCCGCCGTGCCGCTGCCACGCAAGCCCACGCCCGAGCTGATCACCGTCCCCGGGCGGCTGCGCGGCACCATCAAGGCGGCCGAGCAGATCATGGAGCGCACCAAGGCGGACGCCGTCGTCGGCTTCGGCGGGTACGTCGCCCTGCCCGGCTACCTCGCCGCCAAGCGCCTCGGTGTGCCGATCGTCATCCACGAGGCCAACGCCCGTCCCGGCCTGGCCAACAAGATCGGGTCGCGGTACGCCGCCCAGGTCGCCGTCTCCACGCCCGACAGCAAGCTCCGCGGGGCCCGCTACATCGGCATCCCGCTGCGCCGCTCCATCGCCACCCTCGACCGGGCCGCCGTGCGCCCCGAGGCCCGCGCCGCGTTCGGGCTCGACCCCAACCTGCCGACCCTGCTGGTCTCCGGCGGCTCGCAGGGCGCCCGCCGCCTCAACGAGGTCGTGCAGCAGGCGGCGCCCTACCTCCAGCAGGCGGGCATCCAGATCCTGCACGCGGTCGGCCCGAAGAACGAACTGCCGCAGGTGCATCAGATGCCGGGGATGCCCCCGTACATCCCGGTACCGTACGTGGACCGGATGGACCTCGCGTACGCCGCGGCCGACATGATGCTCTGCCGTGCGGGCGCGATGACCGTCGCCGAACTCTCCGCCGTCGGGCTGCCCGCCGCGTACGTCCCGCTGCCCATCGGCAACGGCGAACAGCGGCTGAACGCCCAGCCGGTGGTCAAGGCCGGCGGCGGGCTGCTGGTCGACGACGCGGAGCTGTCGCCCCAGTGGGTGCAGCAGAACGTGCTCCCCGTGCTCGCGGACCCGCACCGGCTGTACGAGATGTCCCGCGCCGCCAGCGAGTTCGGCCGCCGGGACGCCGACGACCTGCTCGTCGGCATGGTGTACGAGGCGATCGCCTCTCGCCGTCACTAGGACCGTATGAGGGAAGGCAGGGAGCGTGGCCGGACCGAGCACCGCCGAGCGCGGCGAACGGCAGAAGCAGGAATCCGGCCCGCCCCGGCCGCCCCGTGTCGGGCGACTGCGTCGCCCTCGTAAGCTCATCATCCTTTTGGCCTCCGCGGTGGTGGCCGGGGCCGCGTCCGTCTGGGTCCTCTACGGCTCGCAGTGGCTGCGCGTGGACCGCGTGACGGTGTCGGGGACGCAGGTGCTGACGGCGGACCAGGTGCGCAAGGCGGCCGACGTTCCGGTCGGTTCCCCGCTGATTTCTGTCGAAACGGACGCGATTGCGGCACGACTGCGGCGTGAATTGCCCCGAATTGACTCGATCGACGTCGTCCGTTCCTGGCCGAACGGAATCGGGCTGAAAGTGACTGAGCGCACCCCCGTCCTGATTATCGAAAAAGGCGCAAAATACGTCGAAGTGGACGCCAAGGGTGTGCGATTCGCGACGGTTTCCGACGCTCCGCGGGGCGTGCCCGCACTGGAATTGAAGGTTTCCCGGTCGGCCGGCCTGCGCCGCTTCGGCACCGACCGGCTGGTGCGCGAGGCGGTGCGGGCCGCGGGCGACCTCCCGGCCGCCGTCGCCCGCGACACGAGCACCGTCAAAGTCCGTTCCTACGACTCGATCCGGCTGGAGTTGAAGGGCGGCCGGACCGTCGACTGGGGCAGCGGCGAGAAGGGGCGAGCCAAAGCCAGGGCACTCACCGCTCTCATGAAAGCCGCTCCCGACGCCCGGCACTTCGATGTCAGCGTTCCCACCGCCCCTGCGTCATCGGGGAGTTGACGCACATCTGCGCAGGCCAGCACCCTAGTTGGGCAGCGCTACGGCTGATCACATAGGGTGAAAAGAAAAACGGGAGGTTCGGCGTGTTCGTTGAACGTGCGCCACTTGTCGACTTAGTGTCCTGTTCGGAAGAGTCCAAGGAACAGACACACTGGTAACCCTAAACTTCAGCGTTAGGGTTCGGGTCGGCGTTCGGACCGTCCCAATTCGGCATCAGCCGTCGGACCGCGGAGCACCCGTGGGACGACGGCAACGTAATTCGAGGCGAGAGGCCTTCGACGTGGCAGCACCGCAGAACTACCTCGCAGTCATCAAGGTCATCGGTGTCGGCGGCGGTGGTGTCAATGCCATCAACCGGATGATCGAGGTCGGTCTCAAGGGTGTCGAGTTCATCGCCATCAACACCGACGCACAGGCGCTGTTGATGAGCGACGCCGACGTCAAGCTCGACGTCGGCCGCGAACTCACCCGCGGACTCGGCGCCGGCGCCAACCCGGCCGTCGGCCGCAAGGCCGCCGAGGACCACCGCGAGGAGATCGAAGAGGTCCTCAAGGGGGCCGACATGGTCTTCGTGACCGCCGGTGAGGGCGGCGGCACCGGCACCGGCGGCGCACCCGTCGTGGCCAACATCGCGCGCTCGCTCGGCGCCCTGACCATCGGCGTGGTCACGCGCCCGTTCACCTTCGAGGGACGGCGCCGCGCCAACCAGGCCGAGGACGGCATCGCGGAACTCCGCGAAGAGGTCGACACCCTCATCGTCATCCCGAACGACCGGCTGCTGTCCATCTCGGACCGCCAGGTCTCCGTCCTCGACGCCTTCAAGTCGGCGGACCAGGTCCTGCTCTCCGGTGTTCAGGGCATCACCGACCTCATCACCACGCCCGGTCTGATCAACCTCGACTTCGCGGACGTCAAGTCCGTCATGTCCGAGGCCGGTTCCGCGCTCATGGGCATCGGCTCGGCCCGCGGTGACGACCGGGCCGTCGCGGCGGCCGAGATGGCGATCTCCTCGCCGCTCCTCGAGGCCTCCATCGACGGCGCGCGCGGCGTGCTGCTCTCCATCTCCGGCGGCTCCGACCTCGGCCTGTTCGAGATCAACGAAGCCGCCCAGCTGGTCAGCGAGGCCGCCCATCCGGAGGCCAACATCATCTTCGGCGCGGTCATCGACGACGCCCTCGGCGACGAGGTGCGGGTCACCGTCATCGCCGCCGGCTTCGACGGCGGCCAGCCCCCGGCGAAGCGGGACAACGTCCTCGGGTCGTCCACCGCGAAGCGCGAGGAGCCGGCACCGGTGCGGCCCACCGAGAGCCGCCCGTCCTTCGGTTCGCTCGGCAGCGTGACGCCGAAGGAGGCCGCTCCGGAGCCCGCCCCCGAGCCGGTCGGCGAGATCCAGGCCCCGCCGCCGGTCCCGCCGTCCCGCTCCTACGCCGACAGCCCGGCCGAAGAGCTGGACGTGCCGGACTTCCTGAAGTGATAGGGCAGCGCTCCCGAACGAGCACAGTGAGCGGCGCGCACTTCGCCTTCACCGACCGGTGGGGCGGGGTGAGCGCCGTTCCGTACGAGGAGCTCAACCTCGGCGGGGCGGTCGGCGACGACCCCGCCGCCGTGCGCTCCAACCGTGAACGGGCCGCCGAGTCACTGGGACTCGACGCGGCCCGGGTGGTCTGGATGAACCAGGTGCACGGACCGGACGTGGCCGTCGTCGACGCGCCGTGGGGGGACCGCCCGGTGGCCGAGGTCGACGCGATCGTCACCACGCGGCGCGGACTCGCCCTCGCCGTGCTCACCGCGGACTGCACGCCCGTGCTGCTCGCCGATCCGGTGGCCGAGGTGGTGGCCGCCGCCCACGCGGGACGGCCCGGCATGGTGGCCGGAGTCGTCCCCGCGGTGGTGCGGGCCATGGTGGAACTGGGTGCCGAGGCGGGGCGGATCGTCGCCCGGACCGGACCCGCGGTCTGCGGACGCTGCTACGAAGTGCCCGAGGAGATGCGCGCCGAGGTCGCCGCGATCGAACCGGCGGCGTACGCCGAGACCAGCTGGGGCACCCCCGCGGTCGACGTGACCGCCGGAGTGCACGCGCAGTTGGAGCGGCTCGGGGTGCGCGACCGGGAGCAGTCGCCGGTGTGCACACTCGAATCGCAGGACCACTTCTCGTACCGCCGCGACCGCACGACGGGGCGGCTCGCGGGCTATGTCTGGCTGGACTGATGGGGCATGACAGAACGTAAGGCTCAACTCGCCGCGAATCTGGCGAACGTGGAGGAGCGCATCGCGGCCGCGTGCAAGGCGGCCGGGCGGGAGCGCGAAGAGGTGACCCTGATCGTGGTCACCAAGACCTATCCCGCGAGCGATGTGCGGATCCTGTCGGAACTCGGTGTGCGTCACGTCGCCGAGAATCGTGACCAGGATGCGGCACCCAAGGCCGCGGAGTGTTCGGATCTGCCCCTCTCGTGGCATTTTGTCGGTCAGTTGCAGACCAACAAGGTGCGTTCCGTGGTCGGTTACGCGCATGTCGTGCAGTCCGTCGATCGTTCCAAGCTCGTCACAGCCTTGTCGAAGGAGGCGGTGCGGGCGGAGCGGGAAGTGGGGTGCCTCATCCAGGTCGCACTGGACGCCGAGGAGAGCGGCCGGGGAGAGCGCGGGGGTGTGGGAGTCGCGGGAATCGAAGAGTTGGCCGACCTCGTCGCGGAGTCCCCGGGGCTGCGACTCGACGGGTTGATGACCGTCGCGCCGCTCACCGGACCGTTCGCGGGACGTGAACGGGCCGCGTTCGAGCGGCTGATGGATTTGTCGACTGTCCTGCGCAGCGCTCATCCGGCTGCGAACATGGTCTCGGCAGGGATGAGCTCGGACCTCGAACAGGCCGTGGCAGCCGGAGCGACACATGTACGCGTCGGTACTGCGGTACTCGGAGTCCGACCCAGGCTCCGGTAACGTCGCCAAGAAGTCGGACCACAGCAGAAAATATGGTCATTTCCGCCACAGGCGGGCATAACGACCACGTGGATCGCGGGCACTTGGCAATTCGTCAGCCGATCCACCACAGAGCGGAGGACTCAGAGCATGGCCGGCGCGATGCGCAAGATGGCGGTCTACCTCGGCCTCGTGGAGGACGATGGGTACGACGGCAGGGGATTCGACCCCGACGACGACTTCGAGCCCGAGCTCGACCCGGAGCCCGAGCGGGACCGGCGACGGCATGAACCGTCACACCAGTCACATCAGGCACACCAGTCCCAAAGGGACGATTCGGTACGAGTGGTGCAGCCTCCGGCGCCGCACGATCCGGTGCCCCATTCCGCTTCGCTCCCCGCGGAATCCGGGCGTCCGGCGCGAATCGCCCCCGTGGCATCCATCACACAAGAACGTCAGAGCCTGGAGAAGAACGCGCCGGTGATCATGCCCAAGGTCGTGTCCGAGCGAGAGCCGTACCGGATCACCACGCTGCACCCCCGGACCTACAACGAGGCCCGTACCATCGGGGAACACTTCCGTGAAGGCACCCCGGTGATCATGAATCTGACTGAGATGGATGACACAGATGCGAAGCGACTTGTCGACTTTGCGGCCGGTTTGGTGTTTGGTCTCCACGGCAGCATCGAGCGGGTGACGCAGAAGGTGTTCCTGTTGTCGCCTGCTAACGTCGATGTCACGGCGGAGGACAAGGCCCGCATCGCAGAGGGCGGGTTCTTCAACCAGAGCTGAGACGCAGGACCGGAAACAAAGCTGGGAAACAGGGGAGAGGGAAGCACGGATCATGAGCGTGGTCGGGCAGGTTCTCTACATCGCGCTGATGTGTTTCCTCATCGTGCTGATTTTCCGGCTTGTCATGGACTACGTCTTCCAGTTCGCCCGCTCATGGCAACCCGGCAAGGCGATGGTGGTCGTTCTGGAGGCCACCTACACTGTCACCGATCCACCGCTCAAGCTTCTGCGGCGGTTCATCCCGCCGCTGCGTCTCGGGGGCGTGGCGCTTGACCTGTCCTTCTTCGTACTGATGATCATCGTCTACATCCTGATCTCCGTCGTGAGCCGGCTGTGAACGATACGGTCTTGCCGAATGCCGACGACTACGTTGAGGTGAAGAGATGCCGTTGACCCCCGAGGACGTGCGGAACAAGCAGTTCACGACCGTCCGCCTCCGAGAAGGCTATGACGAGGACGAGGTCGATGCCTTCCTCGACGAGGTCGAAGCCGAACTGACGCGCCTGCTGCGCGAGAACGAGGACCTGCGCGCCAAGCTGGCCGCCGCCACGCGTGCCGCCGCGCAGAACCAGCAGCAGGGCATGCGCAAGCCGCCCGAGCAGCAGGACCAGCAGCAGGGTCCGCCGCAGGGCATGCGAGGTCCCGGCGCTCCTGTGCCCGCCGGCATATCGGGCCCGCCGCAGCAGCAGATGGGTGGCCCCATGGGTGGCCCGCCCCAGCTGCCGAGCGGTGCACCGCAGCTGCCCGCGGGCCCCAGCGGCCAGGGCGGTCCGCAGGGTCCCGGCCCGATGGGTCAGGGGCCGATGGGTCAGGGGCCGATGGGCCAGGGTCCCGGCCAGATGCAGCCGCAGATGCAGCAGCAGATGGGCGGCCCCATGGGCGGTCCCATGGGTGGCCCCATGGGCGGTCACGGTCCGCAGATGCCGCAGCCCGGCCAGGGTCCCGGCGGCGACAGCGCCGCCCGTGTGCTCTCGCTGGCCCAGCAGACCGCCGACCAGGCGATCGCCGAGGCCCGTTCCGAGGCCAACAAGATCGTCGGTGAGGCTCGCAGCCGCGCCGAGGGTCTGGAGCGGGACGCCCGTGCCAAGGCCGACGCGCTGGAGCGGGACGCGCAGGAGAAGCACCGCGTCGCGATGGGCTCCCTGGAGTCCGCCCGCGCCACGCTGGAGCGCAAGGTCGAGGACCTGCGCGGCTTCGAGCGCGAGTACCGTACGCGACTGAAGTCCTACCTGGAGTCGCAGCTGCGCCAGCTGGAGACGCAGGCGGACGACTCGCTCGCCCCGCCGCGTACCCCGGCCGCCGCGTCCCTGCCGTCGCCGTCCGCGCCCTCCATGGCTCCGGCCGGTGCGGGTGCGCCGTCCTACGGTGGCAACCAGGGCATGGGTGGAGCGCCGGCGCCGGCCGCGCCCTCCTACGGTGGGCAGCAGCAGATGTCGCCGGCCATGACCCAGCCGATGGCTCCGGTTCGGCCGCAGGGGCCGTCGCCGATGCAGCAGGCTCCCTCGCCGATGCGTGGGTTCCTCATCGACGAGGACGACAACTGACGGCCTTCAGTACGCCTTAGGCGTCGGCAGCGTTCAGGGCGGGGCCCCCGGGATTCCGGGGGCCCCGCCCTTTTGCGTCCTCCCGCGGGGCGCGGGGCCCGGGTTCTCTCGCCCGCTCCGCCCCTGCCCGTCCCGTACACCTGGGGGCTCCGCCCTCAGACCCCCGATCGGCCTGAACGGCCTCGTCCTCAATCGCCGGACGGGCTGAAATCAGCCCCTCCGGTGTTTGAGGAGCGGGGTCCGGGGCGGATCCCCGTGGCGGGACGGGCAGGGGCGGAGCGGGCGAAAGAAAGGGCCCCGGCGACCCGCCCGCCGCTGGGGAGCGGGGGTGGGGCACCGGGGCCCGGAGGACCCGGGACGGCGGGTTACGCCTTGCGGAGGCGGAAGGTCAGGGACAGGGACTCGTCCGTGAACGGGGCGCCGTAGGAGTCGTCGGCCTCGCCCTGGGCGAAGTCCGTGGCGAGGACCTCGTCCGCGATGAGTCCGGAGTGCTCGGAGAGCGCCGCGATGACGGCCGGGTCCGTGGACACCCACCGCAGCGCGATCCGGTCGGCCACGTCGAGCCCGCTGTTCTTGCGGGACTCCTGGATCAGCCGGATCGCGTCACGGGCGAGGCCGGCCTGCCGCAGCTCCTCGGTGATCTCCAGATCGAGCGCGACCGTGGCACCGGAGTCGGACGCCACCGACCAGCCCTCACGGGGGGTCTCCGTGATGATGACCTCGTCCGGGGCCAGCGTCACCGTCTCCCCGTCGACCTCGACCGACGCCGTGCCCTCGCGCAGGGCGAGGGAGAGCGCCGCCGCGTCCGTCTCGGCGATGGCCTTCGCCACGGCCTGGACACCCTTGCCGAAGCGCTTGCCGAGCGCCCGGAAGTTCGCCTTGGCGGTGGTGTCCACAAGTGATCCGCCGACCTCGGAGAGCGAGGCGAGCGAGCTCACGTTCAGCTCCTCGGTGATCTGGGCGTGCAGCTCGGGGTCGAGGACGTCGAAGCCCGACGCGGCGACCAGCGCCCGGGACAGCGGCTGCCGGGTCTTGACGCCCGACTCCGCGCGCGTGGCGCGGCCGAGCTCCACGAGACGGCGCACGAGCACCATCTGCCGCGACATCTCGGGGTCGATCGCGGACAGGTCCGCCTCCGGCCAGGACGACAGGTGGACGGACTCGGGGGCGCCCGGCGTGACCGGGACGACGAGGTCCTGCCAGACCCGCTCGGTGATGAACGGGGTCAGCGGGGCCATCAGCCGCGTGACCGTCTCGACGACCTCGTGCAGCGTGCGCAGCGCGGCCTTGTCGCCCTGCCAGAAGCGGCGGCGCGAGCGGCGCACGTACCAGTTGGACAGGTCGTCGACGAACGCCGAGAGCAGCTTTCCGGCGCGCTGGGTGTCGTACGCCTCCAGCGCCTGCGTCACCTGGTCGGTGAGCGCGTGGAGTTCGGAGAGCAGCCAGCGGTCGAGCACCGGGCGGTCCGCCGGGGCCGGATCGGCCTCGCTGGGCGCCCAGTCGGAGGTGCGGGCGTACAGGGCCTGGAAGGCGACCGTGTTCCAGTACGTGAGGAGCGTCTTGCGGACGACCTCCTGGATGGTGCCGTGGCCCACGCGACGGGCCGCCCACGGGGAGCCGCCGGCCGCCATGAACCAGCGCACCGCGTCCGCACCGTGCTGGTCCATCAGCGGGATCGGCTGAAGGATGTTGCCCAGGTGCTTGGACATCTTGCGTCCGTCCTCGGCGAGGATGTGGCCCAGGCAGACGACGTTCTCGTACGACGACTTGTCGAAGACGAGGGTGCCGACGGCCATCAGCGTGTAGAACCAGCCGCGGGTCTGGTCGATGGCCTCGGAGATGAACTGCGCCGGGTAGCGGCTCTCGAACAGCTCCTTGTTCTTGTACGGGTAGCCCCACTGCGCGAACGGCATCGAACCCGAGTCGTACCAGGCGTCGATGACCTCCGGGACGCGGGTCGCCGTGCTGCCGCAGCCGTCCTGCGGGCAGGCGAAGGTGACCGCGTCGATGTACGGCCGGTGCGGGTCCAGGGCGGACTGGTCGGTGCCCGTCAGCTCGCTGAGCTCCGCGCGGGAGCCGACACAGGTGAGGTGGCCCTCCTCGCAGCGCCACAGCGGGAGCGGGGTGCCCCAGTAGCGGCTGCGGGACAACGCCCAGTCGATGTTGTTGTTCAGCCAGTCGCCGAAGCGGCCGTGCTTGACCGACTCCGGGAACCAGTTGGTCTTCTCGTTCTCCTCGAGGAGACGGTCCTTGACGACCGTGGTGCGGATGTACCAGGACGGCTGCGCGTAGTAGAGCAGCGCGGTGTGGCAGCGCCAGCAGTGCGGGTAGCTGTGCTCGTACGGGATGTGCTTGAACAGCAGGCCCCGGGTGTCGAGGTCCTCCGTGAGCTTCTCGTCGGCCTTCTTGAAGAAGACGCCGCCGATCATCGGGACATCTTCCTCGAAGGTGCCGTCGGGGCGCACCGGGTTGACCACGGGCAGGCCGTACGCGCGGCACACCTTGAGGTCGTCCTCACCGAAGGCGGGGGACTGGTGGACCAGACCCGTGCCGTCCTCGGTGGTGACGTACTCGGCGTTCACCACGAAGTGCGCCGGAGCCGGGAACTCCACCAGCTCGAACGGCCGTTGGTAGTTCCAGCGCTCCATCTCGGCGCCCGTGAAGGACTCGCCGGTGGTCTGCCAGCCCTCGCCGAGGGCCTTCTCGACGAGCGGCTCGGCGACGACGAGCTGCTCCTCGCCGTTCGTGGCGACGACATAGGTGACGTCGGGGTGCGCGGCGACGGCGGTGTTGGAGACGAGCGTCCAGGGGGTCGTCGTCCACACCAGGAGCGAGGCCCGGCCGGCCAGCGGACCGGAGGTGAGCGGGAAACGGACGTACACGGACGGGTCGACGACCGTCTCGTAGCCCTGCGCCAGCTCGTGGTCGGACAGGCCGGTGCCGCAGCGCGGGCACCAGGGGGCGACGCGGTGGTCCTGGACCAGCAGACCCTTGTCGAAGATCTCCTTGAGCGACCACCAGACCGACTCGATGTACTCGGGGTCCATCGTGACGTAGGCGTCGTCCAGGTCGACCCAGTAGCCCATGCGGGTCGTCAGGTCGGAGAAGGCGTCGGTGTGGCGCAGCACGGACTCGCGGCACCTGGCGTTGAACTCGGCGATGCCGTACGCCTCGATGTCCTTCTTGCCGCTGAAGCCGAGCTCCTTCTCGACCGCCAGCTCCACCGGCAGGCCGTGGCAGTCCCAGCCGGCCTTGCGGGCCACGTGATAGCCGCGCATGGTGCGGAAGCGGGGGAAGACGTCCTTGAAGACGCGCGCCTCGATGTGGTGGGCGCCCGGCATGCCGTTGGCGGTGGGCGGGCCCTCGTAGAACACCCACTCGGGGCGGCCCTCGGACTGCTCAAGGCTCTTGGCGAAGATCTTCTGCTCGCGCCAGAAGTCGAGCACGGCGTGCTCGAGCGCGGGCAGGTCGACCTGGGCGGGCACCTGGCGGTACTGCGTCGGTTTCATCGGCGAGCTTCCTCCGGCGGACGTTCTGCCTTCCGTCGGAGGGACGAGAGCCTGTTCTGCTACGGACGCCGTGTGCGGCGCGCTCCCGCGGTACCACCCTCCTTGGCTCCCCGGTGCGCCGTTCGCACCGGTGAGCCCCCTCATTGGGGTCGCGATACCGGGTCTACTGGCCCCTGCGGGGTGTTCTTCCGGCGGCTCCGGGGTGATCTTCACGTCGCGCTGACCCCCGGGCTTCCACCGTCCCCGGGTCGCTCCTGGCCGCGTACGCCGCTACTCGTCCCCATCCACGCTTCTCGCTCCGCCCAGTGTACGGCGCCGCGGGGACAGCGGCCGACCGGTTTACCGGGTGTCCGGGCGGCCCGCGGGGTGACCCGAATGGCGAGGCGGGACCGTCCGGATCCTGGGACGCGGGGCCCGGCGGATTACCCGGCGGGGAGCTGGGCACAACGCAGGCAGGCTTGCCGCGCGGGACCCGCGGGGCGGACGAATCGATGGCGTGCCCCGTTGCCGTGGGCCGGAAGTCGATTTATCGTCCCAGCACGATTCGCGAGCAAGATCACAGTATGTGAAGGGGCCGCGGCCATGGTGGCGAAGAAGACCGCCGTACAGCAGTCGGCGTCCGGCAGATCCACGGTTTTGGCGGCCAAGGACGTGGGTGGGAAGAAGAGCGCCACGGGGGCACCCGTGTCCCACGAGGCCCGGCCCGTGAAGACGGTCTCCGGATCGAAGCCCGCGGCCGGTGGGACCGCCCCCGGGAAGGCGGACGGCAAGAAGGTGGCCACCAAGAAGGCGGACGGCAAGAAGGCGGACGCCAAGAAGGCGGCGGCCGGGAAGAAGGCGGCCAAGAAGGCGGTGACCGGCAGGAAGGCGGCCGCGAAGAAGGCGGACGCCCGGGAGCCGGGATCCGGGAAGGCGGCGGCGGAGCCCTCCGCGGCGGCGGAGAAGGCCCCGGAGGAGACAGGGGCCGGCGCCGCGGCGGAAGGCGGCGCCGCGAAGAGGACCCGTGCGAAGGGCGCCGCGGCCAGGAAGAGCAGCGGTACGGCGAAGAAGAGCACTCGCACGGCGAAGAAGGCGGTCGCTTCCGCGGCCGAGGGCGCGGCCCATGCCGCGAAGACGACGGGAGCCACGACAGTGGTTGCGAAGAAGACTCCTGGCACGGCCACGGCGGCGAAGAAGCCCACGGCCGTCCCCAAGGCGCGGGTCGGCGCGGTGGAGCCCGGCGAGCTCGCGGTGCGCCCCGGTGAGGACCCCTGGACCTCCGAGGAGGTCGAGGAGGCCCGCGCGGAGCTCCAGTCGGAGGCGCTGCGGCTGAGCACCGAGATCTCGTCGTCCGAGGAGGCGCTCGCGGGACTGATGCGCGACTCCGGCGACGGCGCCGGCGACGACCAGGCGGACACGGGCACGAAGAACATCACCCGCGAGCACGAGATGGCGCTCGCGGCCAACGCGCGCGAGATGCTGGAGCAGACCGAGCGGGCCCTGGAGCGCCTGGAGACGGGGACGTACGGGCTCTGCGAGAGCTGCGGCGATCCGATCGGCAAGGCCCGTATGCAGGCCTTCCCGCGCGCCACCCTGTGCGTCGAGTGCAAGCAGAAGCAGGAACGCCGGTACTGAACCGCGTGGGAGTGCTCCTGAGCACGTGGGCCGCGCGGGGCGTGCCGTACTCTCGTCCTCAGTCAGGAACCTAGGTCGAGGGACTCACTCACGTGGCAGAGGCGGAGCGCATCATCGGTACGCCGGACATCCCAGGGGCGGCGGGGGCCGAGCCGGAGCAGTCCGACGAGAAGGCGGCGTCGGGCGGCCGGTCCGGTTCCGGCGAGCAGGTGCCGGCCGAACGGTCCGCCGAGGATGCCGGGCGGCCCTCCCCGGACGCCTCGGACGCCGGCGCGGACGGGGCGCCGTCCGCGGACGGGCAGTCGAGGGGCAGGCGCCGGATCGCCGTGCTCTTCGCGGTCGCCGTCCTCGCGTACGCCCTCGACCTGGTCAGCAAGATGATCGTGGTCGCGAAGCTGGAGCACCACGACTCGATCGAGATCATCGGGGACTGGCTGAAGTTCGAGGCGATCCGCAACGCGGGCGCGGCCTTCGGCTTCGGAGAGGCCTTCACGGTGATCTTCACGGTGATCGCCGCGGCCGTGATCGTGGTCATCGCCCGGCTCGCGCGCAAGCTCTACAGCCTGCCCTGGGCGATCGCGCTGGGCCTGCTGCTCGGCGGCGCACTGGGCAACCTGACCGACCGGATCTTCCGCTCGCCGGGCGTCTTCGAGGGCGCGGTCGTGGACTTCATCGCCCCCAAGCACTTCGCGGTCTTCAACCTCGCCGACTCGGCGATCGTGTGCGGCGGCATCCTGATCGTGCTGCTGTCCTTCCGCGGACTCGACCCGGACGGCACGGTCCACAAGGACTGACGCGCGGCGCTCCCCCGATCGCCCGGACGCCCCGACGGCGGGCGGGCCGGGCCCCGGCGGCGGCCTTCGCCCGGTGGCGGGGACACCGCGCAAGGGCACTGATGTTCGGCCCGTGGTCAGGGGCTGTCCGAGCCTTCCGGCATACTCGACGGGTGAGCACGCTTCCCGAGATCCGTACCCTGCCCGTGCCCGACGGCCTGGAGGGCGAGCGCGTCGACGCCGCCATCTCCCGCATGTTCGGCTTCTCCCGCACGAAGGCCGCCGAGCTGGCCGCCGCGGGCAAGGTCGCGGTGGACGGCTCCGTGGTCGGCAAGTCCGAGCGCGTGCGCGGCGGCGCCTGGCTCGAGGTGGAGATGCCGCAGGCGCCCGCGCCCGTGCAGATCGTCGCCGAGCCGGTCGAGGGCATGGAGATCGTGCACGACGACGACGACGTGGTCGTGATCGTCAAGCCGGTCGGCGTGGCCGCGCACCCCAGCCCCGGCTGGTCGGGCCCGACCGTGATCGGCGGTCTCGCGGCCGCCGGGTACCGCATCTCGACCTCCGGCGCCTCGGAGCGCCAGGGCATCGTGCACCGCCTCGACGTGGGCACCTCGGGCCTGATGGTGGTCGCCAAGTCGGAGTACGCGTACACGTCGCTGAAGCGCCAGTTCAAGGAGCGCACGGTCGACAAGCGCTACCACACGCTCGTCCAGGGCCACCCGGACCCGACCAGCGGCACCATCGACGCCCCCATCGGACGCCACCCGAACCACGACTACAAGTGGGCGGTCACGGCCGAGGGCAAGCCCTCGGTCACGCACTACGACCTGGTCGAGGCGTTCCGCGCGGCCTCGCTGCTCGACGTCAAGCTGGAGACGGGGCGCACCCACCAGATCCGCGTCCACATGGCGGCCCACCGCCATCCGTGCGTCGGCGACCTGACCTACGGCGCGGACCCGACGCTCGCCAAGCGGCTCGGCCTCACCCGGCAGTGGCTGCACGCGGTGCGGCTCGGCTTCGAGCACCCCGGGGACGGCCAGTGGGTGGAGTTCGCCAGCGACTACCCCGATGATCTCCAGAAGGCGCTCGACAAGGTCCGCGAGGAGAGCTACGCGTGAGCACCGAGTACGTGGTGCGGGTCGCCGAGGACCCCGCCGACCGCGAGGCCTGCTTCGCGGTGCGCAAGGAGGTCTTCGTCGGCGAGCAGGGCGTCCCCGAGGACATCGAGTACGACGCCTACGACGCCACGGCGCTGCACGTACTGGCCGTCCGCGCGGACGGCACGGCGCTCGGCACCGGTCGGCTGCTGTACGGCGAGGCCGCGTCCGCGAAGACCGGCGGCGACCTCACGGTCGGCTCGCTAGGGCGGCTCGCCGTGACCCGTGAGGCACGTGGCCTCGGTGTCGGTGCCGCGCTCGTGGGCGCCATCGAGGACGCCGCCCGCGCGCGCGGACTGTCCGCGGTCGACCTGCACGCGCAGACCCACGCCCTGGGGTTCTACGAACGGCTGGGGTATGTGGCGTACGGGGCGGAGTTCCCGGACGCCGGCATCCCGCACCTGGCGATGCGCAAGGTCCTGTAGCGGGGGATCGTCCCTAGGGCATGGCAGGCTTGGGGTCTGCCTGTCCTTGATCTCCTAGAGCTGCCGGAGCGCTGACCGTGGATCAGTTGGCCCTGCTGTTCGTCATGCTGCTCGGGGCCGTGGTGAGCGTCCCGGTGGGGGACCGGTTCGGGCTGCCCGCGCCGGTGCTGATGACCCTCCTCGGGATCGCGCTGGCCCTTCCGGACTTCGTCCCCAACGTGGACATCCCGCCGGACCTGATCCTGCCCGCGCTGCTGCCGCCCCTGCTCTACGCGGCGGTGCGGCGCACCTCGTGGAGACAGTTCGCCGCCAACATCCGTCCGATCTTCCTGCTCGCCGTCGCGCTGGTGTTCGTGACCACCCTGGCCGTGGCCGCCGTCGCCCACGCCATCGTGCCGGGGCTGCCGCTCGCCGCCGCGGTGGCGCTCGGCGCGCTGGTGGCGCCGCCCGACCCGGTCGCGGCGACCGCCGTGGCCGGCCAGCTCGGGCTGCCGCGCCGCCTGGTGTCGATCCTGGAGGGGGAGGGCCTCTTCAACGACGTGACGGCCATCGTGCTCTACCACGTCGCGATCGCGGCCGCGGTGAGCGGCACCTTCTCGCCCTGGGCGGCGGGGCTCGACCTCGTGCTGTCCGCGGTCGTCGCGGTCGCCGTCGGAGTGGCGCTCGGCTGGGCCGCGAACAAGCTGATGTCCCTGCTCGGCGACGCCACCCTGCAGATCGGCCTGACACTGCTCGTGCCGTACGCCTCGTACGTCCTTGCCGAGGAACTCCACGGTTCCGGGGTGCTGGCGGTGCTCACCACCGCGCTGTTCCTGGCCGAGTACGCGCTCGACGCCGACGACGTCTTGACGCGGCTGACCGGATCGACGGTCTGGGACGTGGTGGACACGCTCGTGACCGGCGTCGCGTTCGGGCTCATCGGGCTCGAACTGCACAACGCCATCAGGACGGCGGCGGGACGCTGGGACGAGATGCTCGGCTGGTCCGCCACGATCGTCGCCGTCGTCGTGTTCGTACGGCTGGCCTGGCTGCTGCCCGCGACCTGGCTGACCAAGCGGCTGCACGCCAAGCGTGACTACGACGAGGAGATCCCGACGTCCTGGCGGGAGACCGTCGTGATGTGGTGGGCCGGAATGCGGGGCGTCGCCTCCGTGGCCCTGGCCCTGGCGATCCCGCGGGAGATGGACGACGGGTCGCCCTTTCCCGACCGCGACGAGATCGTGTTCATCGCCTTCGGGGTGATCATGGCGACGCTGGTGCTCCAGGGGCTCACCCTGCCGTGGCTGGTGAAGAAGCTCGGGGTGCGGGCCGACGAGGACGTCGAGAAGGCCTTCGAGAAGGAGCTGGCGATCCGTGCCGCGAAGGCCGCGAAGACGCGGCTGCGGGAGATCGAGGACGTGGAGGAGCTTCCCGAGGAGGTCTCCGAGCAGTTGCTGCGGCGGGCCCACGACATCGGCGTGCGGATCAGCCCCGACATGGGGGACGAGGAGCGCCGCGAGGCGTACGAGCAGCGGGCACGGCGGTTGAAGCGGATGCGGCGGATCCAGGCGGAGATGCTGAGTGCGGCGCGGCACGAGGTGCTGGCCGCGCGCAGTGAGCCCGGGGCGGACCCCGAGGTCGTCGACCGCGTGCTTCGGCATCTGGATGTGCGCAGCCTGCGGTGACGGTCCCCTGGGCTTGTCGGGGCTTCCTGCGGTGCCTGGCTGGTCTGCGGGGGTGCGCTCCGGCCGCGGGGCCTGCCCGGCCTGCGGCCGGGTTCGTCTGCCGCCCGCGCACCACCCGTGGCCCTTCGCCGAGCGGCTGGACTCTCCCGTGGGGGTGCGCGCCGTCGGCGGCCTCGGCGTGGGGGCGGCGCAGTGGCGGCCTCCGGGTGCGGCTAGCCGCGGCCCGTGCCGGTGCGTGGGGGTTCGAAGGGGCGGCGGGTCGCGGCGCCGTCCTGGTCGCGGCGCGGAGCCCGCAGCGTCCTGCCGGGAGGCGGCGCCGCGTCCGCCGTGTTGACGCGGGGCAGCGCGTAGGGGTGGTCCTCGGTCAGCCAGCGGATCATCCGCTCGCGGACCGTGACCCGCACCGTCCATATGTCGTCCGCGTCCTTGGCCGTGACCAGGGCGCGCACCTGCATGGTGTTGGGGGTGGAGTCCGTGACCGCGAGCCCGTAGTCGCGTCCGTCCCAGGCCGGGCACTCGCGCAGGATGTCGCGCAGCTTCTCGCGCATGGCCTCCACCGGTGCCGAGTGGTCGACGTGGAAGAAGACGATGCCGGTCATCTGGGCGCTGCCGCGCGACCAGTTCTCGAACGGCTTCGAGGTGAAGTACGAGACGGGCATCGTGATCCGCCGCTCGTCCCAGGTCCGTACCGTCAGAAAGGTCAGGGTGATCTCGTCGACGGTGCCCCATTCGCCGTCCACCACGACCGTGTCGCCGAGGCGCACCATGTCGCCGAAGGCGATCTGCAGCCCCGCGAAGAGGTTCGACAGCGTGGACTGAGCGGCGACACCGGCGACGATGCCGAGGACGCCGGCCGAGGCGAGCAGCGAGGCGCCGGCCGCCCGCATCGCCGGGAAGGTGAGGAGCATCGCGGCGACCGCGACCACACCGACGATCGCGGACACCACCCGCTGGATCAGCGTCACCTGGGTGCGCACCCGGCGGACCCGGGCGGGGTCGCGGTGCGCGGTCGCATAGCGGGTGTAGGAGGTCTCCACGACGGCGGCGGCGATGCGCACCACCAGCCAGGCCGTGGAGCCGATGAGGGTCAGCGTCAGGATCCGGCCGACGCCGATGGAGTGCTCCTCCAGCAGCTTGGCCTCCGCGTAGGACCCTCTGAGCATGGCGGTGCACAGGACGAGTTGGAAGGGGATACGGCCGCGACGGAGCAGCCCCCACAGCGGGGTCTCGTGATGCCGGCCGTCCGCGCGTCGCAGCAGCCGGTCCACGGCCCACCCGACGAGCAGCGTGAGCACGACCGAGCCGCCGACGACGATCACCGGGCGCAGTACGTTCTCCATGCTCCCGACCGTAACCGGCCCGCCGCGGTCCAAACATGGAGCCGGAAGCCGTCCGCACCTGGGCCCGCGCGGCGTTGTCGGTCCAGGCTGGCACCATGGAGCCCATGAACGTCATGCTCTTTCACTCCACCTACGGGCTGCGGCCGGCGGTGCGCGCCGCGGCGGACCGGCTGCGTGCCGCGGGGCACGAGGTGTGGACGCCCGACCTCTTCGAGGGCCGCACCTTCGACACCGTGGAGGAGGGAATGGCCTTCAACGAGGAGATCGGCAAGGACGAGCTCCTCAAGCGCGCCGTGCTCGCCGCCGCGCCCTACTCCGAGCGCGGCCTGGTGTACGCGGGCTTCTCCCTCGGCGCGTCGATCGCGCAGACCCTCGCCCTGGGCGACGAGAAGGCCCGGGGACTGCTGCTCCTGCACGGCACTTCGGACATCGCGGAGAGCGCCTCGGTGGACGAGCTGCCGGTCCAGCTGCACGTCGCCGAGCCGGACCAGTTCGAGACGGACGACTGGCTGAGCGCCTGGTACCTGCAGATGCGCCGAGCCGGCGCGGACGTCGAGGTCTACCGGTACGCCGGCGCGGGCCACCTGTACACCGACCCGGACCTGCCGGACTACGACGCGGAGGCGGCCGAGGCCACCTGGAAGGTGGCGCTCGGCTTCCTCGACAGCCTGTAGGGCGGCGGCGGGAGCCGGTCCGGCGGTGTCCCGGGGAGCGCCCCGGTCAGCGCGGAGGGCGCCAATGGCCCGGAGAGCTCCGTCGGCCCGCGGAGCTCTCCGGACAGCGCCGTCGGCACGGCGTCACACCGGGTCGTACGTCCGCTCCACCTTCTGCGTACCGCTGCGCGTGCGGTACGAACGGACCCAGGACGCGGTCGCGTTCGGATCCGTGCGGTCGGAGAGCACGTAGTAGTCCATCTGAGCGCGGGCACTCGTGATGTCCAGGACGCCGAAGCCGTGGCGGTCGGTGTCGACCCAGTGGACGTGCCGGTTGGCCGCGCGGATGATCGGCGACGCCACGGCCGAGACGGTGCCCTCCGGGACCTTGACGATGTCGTCGAGGTTGTCGGAGGAGACCGAGGTGACCACGAACTCGGTGGCGGCGGAGGCGGACAGCGGGTACGTACCCGCGTCGACCGGCACGTCGTTGGCCCAGGCCATGTGGATGTCGCCGGTGAGGAAGACGGTGTTGCGGATCGCCTGGGAGCGCAGGTGCGCGAGCAGTTCGCGGCGGTCGTCCGTGTAGCCGTCCCACTGGTCGGTGTTGAGGGCGATGCCCTCCTGCGGCAGCCCGAGCAGCTTGGCGAGCGGCTTCAGCAGATCGGCGGGGAGCGAACCCACCGCGAACGGCGAGATCATCACCGAGTTGCCGACCAGGCGCCAGGCGGTGTCCGAGGCCTTCAGCCCCGACTTCAGCCAGTCGAGCTGGGCCCGGCCGGTGAGCGTACGGTCCGGGTCGTCCACCGAGCCGCTGGCCGTGGAGGCCTGCTGCGAGCGGAAGGAGCGCAGGTCCAGCAGCGAGAGGTCGGCGAGCTTGCCGAAGCGCAGCCGGCGGTAGGTGGTGCCCTCGATGGCGGGACGCACCGGCATCCACTCGAAGTAGGCCTGCTTCGCGGCGGCCTGACGGGCCGACCAGGCGCCCTCGGCGCCCTCGGTGTGGTTCACGGCGCCGCCCGACCAGGCGTTGTCGGCGAACTCGTGGTCGTCCCAGATCGCGACGACCGGCGCCTTGTGGTGCAGTGCCTGGAGGTCCGGGTCCGTCTTGTAACGGCCGTGCCGGGTGCGGTAGTCGGCGAGGGTGAGGATCTCGTTCGCGGGGGCGTGCGGCCGGACGACCTTGCCGCGCGCCGCGTACTCGCCCGACTTGTACTCGTAGATGTAGTCGCCGAGGTGCAGCCAGGCGTCCAGGTCGCCGCGGGCGGCCAGGTGGCGGTACGGGGAGAAGTAGCCCGCCTCCCAGTTGGCGCAGGACACCACGCCGAAGCGCAGCCCGGCCACGGAGGCGTCGGCGGCGGGCGCGGTGCGGGTGCGTGCGGCGGGGGAGTCGGTGCCGCCGGCGGAGAAGCGGAACCAGTAGTCGGTGGCGGGTTCCAGACCGCGGATGTCCGCCTTGACGGTGTGGTCCGAGGCGGCCGTCGCGGTGGTGGTGCCCTTGGCGACGATCGTGCCGAACGCCTTGTCCTTGGCGACGGTCCAGCTGACCTCGGTGTCCGGGCCGAGCCCGGAGCCGGGTATCGCCTCCGGAGTGGGCGTCACGCGGGTCCACAGCAGGATGCCGTCGGGCAGCGGGTCGCCGGAGGCGACGCCGTGCAGGAAGGCGGGTGCCTCGCCGGCGGCCCGGGCGGGCAGGGCGGCCGCCAAGGGGGCGGCGAGGACGGCGGTGGCGGCCGCGGCCTTGACGACCGTGCGGCGGCGCGGGGCGCGGGAGTTGAGGGCGCCCGAGGAGTCGGATGATCTGAGTCGACTGGTCACGAGCGATCAGGTTACCGATCGGTACAAGCCAAGAGCGGGCGAACTGGCAAAAGTTCGCCCGCTCTTCGGGAGCCGGTCGTTCAACGCGCCCGTGAGGGGCCGCCGGTGGCTCCGGTCCCGGTCTCGGCACGGACACCGGAGCCGGTGACTCAGGCCTTGAGTGCCGCGTCGATCGCCGTGGTGAACTCGGCGGTCGTCATCGGCGCGTTCTTGCCGTCGGAGCCCGTGAGCTTCTTGCCGTCCATCACCAGGCTCGGCGTGCCGTCGACGCCGTCCTTGTTGGTGTTGAAGGTCTGCGACATCGCGAGGGCCCAGGAGTCGTACGTGCCGTCCTTGACGGCCTTCTGGAACGCCGTGTTGTTCTTGAGCGCGCCGACCGTGTCCGCCACCTTGATCAGGTAGTCGTCGCTCTTGAACTTGTCGTCCGTCTCCTCGGGGTGGAACTTCGCCGAGTACAGCGCGGTCTTGTACTCCAGGAAGGCCTCGGGGCTCACGTTCAGCGCCGCGCCCAGGGCGCTCATCGCGTTCTTGGCGCCTTCACCGCGGGAGCCGATCTGGATCTTGCCGCTCTTGTCGGAGTCGCCGTCCAGGAACGTGCCGCCGATGAACTGGATCTTGAACTTTCCGGCGTCCAAGTCCGACTTCAGCGTCGAGCCCACGGTCTGCTCGAACTGCGCACAGATCGGGCAGCGCGGGTCCTCGTACAGCTTCAGGGTCTTCTTCGCGGTGCTCTGGCCGAGGACGACCGTCGTGCCGTTCGTGCCCGTGGTGTTGGCCGGAGCCACCACCTTGTCGTCACTGGCGGTCTCCCAGTAGGTGGGCTTGTTGTTCTGCACGACCGCGTAGCCGACACCGCCGGCGATCGCGAGGACGGCGACGAGGGAGCCGGCGACGACGGCCTGCCGCCTGATCTTCTCTCGCTTGGCCTGACGCTCGCGTTCGAGGCGCAGCTTCTCACGGGCCGCCGACTTCGCCGCCTGGCTGTTCCGCTTGCTCATAGTGGTGATCTCCATGGGGGACGCGCACATGTCGTACGCGGATACGTAAAGGGGACTGCTTGTGCTCCGGGGCGTCGGCCCGGGAGCGGTCGCTCAGCCGAGAACGAGTGAGCGGGGCGGTCCTCGTCGTCCCAGGGAGTGCACGAACAGACGTGTACGGGTGAAGAGCGCGCGGTGCGCGGTGCGCGGCAGCCGGCGCGCCGGAGCGAGTCGCACGGTCACCGCGGCGACCGCGATCAGCAGCGGCCGGAAGGTGGAGGCGCCCATCGCGCGCAGCAGCTGGGCGAGGGCCCGCTCGCCGCGGCGCAGCCAGGCGGCGGCGATCAGCCCGACGGTGACGTGCGCGCCCAGCAGCAGCCAGGCGGCGGTCGGATCGGTGTGCGCGAGCAGCGTCGCCGCACGGTCGCCGTGGCCGCCGGTCACCCGGGCCAGCGGGGCGCCGACGCTGCCGCCGCCGCACAGCACGTCGAGGCCGACCGAGCGCAGCGGGCCGGCGACCGGACCGCCGGCCCGGCCGTAACAGACGTGCTGGCCCGTGGTGAACACGGTGTCGGCGGCCAGCTCCAGCGGGATCAGCAGGGCGGCGATCCGCCCGAAGCCGCGCTCGCGGCCGGCCAGCGCGAACGCGATGACGAAGACGGCGGCGGCGATCGCGGCGACGGTGGCGAGTGGCAGGGGAGCCCGGGACAGCAGGACGTGCGACGCGGTGGAGAGGGTCACGACGACAGCCGTGAACAGCGCCGCGCGTACGGCTCTGAGTGGGGTCCCGGACAAGTCCATAGCGCAGAGAGTCTCCCACGGGCTCCCGTAAGAGTCCCCTAAAGGATTCCCATGAATCACGGGAGCGCCGTGGGAGCGGGCCGGAGCCCTACAGCCCCGGGATGCGGCCGTTGCGGAAGAGGTCCACGAAGATCTGGTGGTCGGCACGCGCCCGTGCGCCGTAGCTGTGGGCGAAGTCCACCAGGAGAGCGGCGAAGCCGTCCTCGTCGGCCGCGATCGCGGCGTCGATGGCCCGCTCCGTGGAGAACGGCACCAGCTCCGAGTGGCCGCTCTCGTCGTCCGCCGCCGCGTGCATCGTGGCCGTGGCCCGGCCGAGGTCCGCGACGACCGCGGCGATCTCCTCGAGGTCGTCGATGTCGCTCCAGTCGAGGTCCACCGCGTACGGCGACACCTCGGCGACCAGCTGGCCCGAGCCGTCCAGCTCGGTCCAGCCCAGCCACGGGTCGGCGTGCGCCTGGAGCGCCCGCTGGGAGATCACCGTGCGGTGGCCCTCGTGCTGGAAGTACTCGCGGATCGAGGAGTCCGTGATGTGGCGGGAGACGGCGGGGGTCTGGGCCTGCTTGATGTAGATCACGACATCGTTCTCCAGGGCGTCGCTGTTGCCCTCGAGGAGGATGTTGTACGACGGGAGACCGGCCGAGCCGATGCCGATCCCGCGGCGCCCGACGACGTCCTTCACGCGGTACGAGTCCGGGCGGGCCAGCGAGGACTCCGGCAGCGTCTCCAGGTAGCCGTCGAAGGCGGCGAGCACCTTGTAGCGGGTGGCCGCGTCCAGCTCGATGGAACCGCCGCCCGGCGCGAAGCGGCGCTCGAAGTCGCGGATCTCGGTCATGGAGTCGAGCAGTCCGAAGCGGGTCAGCGAGCGGGCGTCACGCAGCGCGTCCAGGAGCGGACCCTCCGCGGTGTCCAGCGTGAAGGGCGGCACCTCGTCGCTCTTGGCGCCGGTCGCGAGGGAGTGGATGCGCTCGCGGTAGGCCGCCGCGTACACCGTGACCAGTTCGGTGATCTGCTCGTCGCTGAGCGCCTTGGCATAGCCGACGAGGGCCACGGAGGCCGCGAAGCGCTTGAGGTCCCAGGTGAACGGGCCGACGTAGGCCTCGTCGAAGTCGTTCACGTTGAAGATCAGGCGGCCCTGGGCGTCCATGTACGTGCCGAAGTTCTCGGCGTGCAGGTCGCCGTGGATCCATACACGCGCGGTGCGGTCGTCCAGGTACGGGCCGCCGCGCTTGTCGGCGTCGAGGTCGTGGTAGAAGAGGCACGCCGTGCCCCGGTAGAACGCGAAGGCGGAGGCCGCCATCTTGCGGAACTTCACGCGGAACGCGGCCGGGTCGGCGGCCAGGAGCTCGCCGAAGGCGGTGTCGAAGACGGCGAGGATCTGCTCGCCGCGTTGCTCGTCGCTGAGCTGCGGGACCGACATCGCTGGGTGCCTCCTGGTGCAGGTGATGCGTGACGTGGGGCCGGCGCACCGTCCCCGTGGACATGGGGTCCAGCCATCCCAACGGACGGCGGACCACGGGAGTGCCCGGAATCCGGCGGCGACAGCGCCGAGGGTTACGGGTACCCCGCATGAAGGTACGTGTGATCCTCCGCGGAGTGTCAGTGGCCCGGCATAGACTTCGACGCTGACCCCCCAGACTGTCCGCAGCCTGTCGACGATTGTTCTCCTTGGAGGCCGAAGCCGTGTCGAAGCCGCCGTTCACGCACCTGCACGTCCACACCCAGTACTCGCTGCTGGACGGTGCCGCGCGGCTCAAGGACATGTTCAATGCCTGCAATGAGATGGGCATGACGCACATCGCCATGAGCGACCACGGCAACCTCCACGGGGCGTACGACTTCTTCCACACGGCGAAGAAGGCGGGCGTCACGCCGATCATCGGCATCGAGGCGTACGTGGCCCCGGAGTCCCGGCGCAACAAGCGCAAGATCCAGTGGGGCCAGCCGCACCAGAAGCGCGACGACGTGTCCGGTTCGGGTGGTTACACGCACAAGACGATCTGGGCGTCGAACAAGACGGGCCTGCACAACCTCTTCCGCCTCTCCTCGGACGCGTACGCCGAGGGCTGGCTCCAGAAGTGGCCGCGCATGGACAAGGAGACGATCTCCCAGTGGTCCGAGGGGCTCATCGCCTCCACCGGCTGCCCCTCCGGTGAGCTGCAGACGCGGCTGCGCCTCGGCCAGTTCGACGAGGCCCTGAAGTCGGCCGCCGAGTACCAGGACATCTTCGGCAAGGACCGGTACTTCCTGGAGCTGATGGACCACGGCATCGAGATCGAGCGCCGGGTCCGCGACGGCCTCCTGGAGATCGGCAAGAAGCTCGGCATCCCGCCCCTGGTGACGAACGACTCGCACTACACGTACGCGCACGAGGCGACCGCGCACGACGCCCTGCTGTGCATCCAGACCGGCAAGAACCTCTCCGACCCGGACCGCTTCCGCTTCGACGGCACCGGCTACTACCTCAAGTCCACGGACGAGATGTACGCGGTCGACTCCTCGGACGCCTGGCAGGAGGGCTGTGCCAACACCCTCCTGGTGGCCGAGCAGATCGACACCACCGGCATGTTCGAGGCGAAGAACCTCATGCCGAAGTTCGACATCCCCGAGGGGTTCACCGAGGTCACCTGGTTCAAGGAGGAGGTCCGCCTCGGCATGGAGCGCCGCTTCCCGGGCGGCATCCCCGAGGACCGCCAGAAGCAGGTCGAGTACGAGATGGACGTCATCATCCAGATGGGGTTCCCCGGCTACTTCCTCGTGGTCGCCGACTTCATCATGTGGGCCAAGAAGCAGGGCATCGCGGTGGGCCCGGGCCGTGGTTCGGCGGCCGGTTCGATCGTCGCGTACGCCATGGGTATCACCGACCTCGACCCGATCCCGCACGGCCTGATCTTCGAGCGGTTCCTCAACCCCGAGCGCGTCTCCATGCCCGACGTCGACATCGACTTCGACGAGCGCAGGCGCGTCGAGGTGATCAGGTACGTGACGGAGAAGTACGGCGCCGACAAGGTCGCCATGATCGGCACCTACGGCAAGATCAAGGCCAAGAACGCGATCAAGGACTCCGCGCGCGTGCTGGGCTACCCGTACGCGATGGGCGACCGCCTCACCAAGGCGATGCCCGCCGACGTCCTCGGCAAGGGCATCGACCTCAGCGGCATCACCGACTCCTCGCACCCGCGCTACAGCGAGGCCGGCGAGATCCGGGCGATGTACGAGAACGAGCCGGATGTGAAGAAGGTCATCGACACCGCCAAGGGCGTCGAGGGCCTGGTCCGGCAGATGGGCGTGCACGCCGCCGGCGTCATCATGTCCAGCGAGCCCATCGTCGACCACGCCCCGGTCTGGGTGCGGCACACGGACGGCGTGACGATCACGCAGTGGGACTACCCGCAGTGCGAGTCGCTCGGCCTGCTGAAGATGGACTTCCTCGGCCTGCGCAACCTGACGATCATGGACGACGCCGTCAAGATGGTGAAGTCCAACAAGGGCGTCGACCTCGACCTCCTGGCCCTGCCGCTCGACGATCCGAAGACCTTCGAACTGCTCCAGCGCGGCGAGACCCTCGGTGTCTTCCAGTTCGACGGCGGCCCCATGCGCTCGCTGCTGCGCCTGATGAAGCCCGACAACTTCGAAGACATCTCCGCCGTCTCGGCGCTCTACCGTCCCGGCCCGATGGGCATGGACTCGCACACGAACTACGCCCTGCGCAAGAACAAGCTCCAGGAGATCACCCCGATCCACAAGGAGCTCGAAGAGCCCCTCGAAGAGGTCCTGGCGGTCACCTACGGCCTGATCGTCTACCAGGAGCAGGTGCAGAAGGCCGCCCAGATCATCGCCGGGTACTCGCTCGGCGAGGCCGACATCCTGCGCCGCGTGATGGGCAAGAAGAAGCCCGACGAGCTGGCGAAGAACTTCACCATCTTCCAGGCCGGCGCCCAGAAGAACGGCTACAGCGACGAGGCCATCCAGGCCCTGTGGGACGTGCTGGTCCCCTTCGCCGGCTACGCCTTCAACAAGGCCCACTCGGCCGCGTACGGCCTGGTCTCGTACTGGACCGCCTACCTGAAGGCGAACTACCCGGCCGAGTACATGGCCGGCCTGCTCACCTCGGTCAAGGACGACAAGGACAAGTCGGCCGTCTACCTGAACGAGTGCCGGCGCATGGGCATCAAGGTCCTCCCGCCGAACGTCAACGAGTCCCAGGCGAACTTCGCCGCCCAGGGCGACGACGTGATCCTCTTCGGCCTCTCCGCCGTCCGCAACGTCGGCACGAACGTGGTGGAGGCGATCATCCGCGGACGCAAGGCGAAGGGGAAGTACTCCTCCTTCCCCGACTACCTCGACAAGGTCGAGGCGGTCGTCTGCAACAAGCGCACCACGGAATCGCTCATCAAGGCGGGCGCGTTCGACACCATGGGGCACACCCGCAAGGGCCTCACCGCGCAGTTCGAGCCGATGATCGACAACGTGGTCGCGGTCAAGCGCAAGGAGGCCGAGGGCCAGTTCGACCTGTTCGGCGGGATGGGCGACGACAGCGCGGACGAGCCGGGCTTCGGCCTCGACGTCGAGTTCACGACCGACGAGTGGGACAAGGCCTATCTGCTCGCCCAGGAGCGGGAGATGCTCGGCCTGTACGTCTCCGACCACCCGCTCTTCGGCCTGGAGCACGTCCTGTCCGACAAGGCGGACGCGGGCATCTCCCAGCTCACCGGCGGCGAGCACGCGGACGGCGCCGTGGTGACGATCGGCGGCATCATCTCGGGCCTCCAGCGCAAGATGACCAAGCAGGGCAACGCCTGGGCGATCGCGACGGTCGAGGACCTCGCGGGCTCCATGGAGTGCATGTTCTTCCCGGCCACCTACCAGCTGGTGTCGACCCAACTCGTCGAGGACGCGGTCGTCTTCGTCAAGGGCCGCCTCGACAAGCGGGAGGACGTGCCGCGCCTGGTGGCGATGGAGCTCCAGGTCCCCGACCTGTCGAACGCGGGCACCAACGCCCCCGTGATCCTCACCATCCCCGCGGTCAAGGTCACCCCGCCCATGGTCAGCCGCCTCGGCGAGATCCTCAGCCACCACAAGGGCGAGAGCGAGGTGCGCATCAGGCTCCAGGGCCCGCGCAGGACGACGGTGCTGCGGCTCGACCGGCACCGTGTGAAGCCGGACCCGGCGCTCTTCGGCGACCTCAAGGTGCTGCTCGGCCCGTCCTGCCTGGCGGGCTGATCACCCGGCCCGCGCGGGGCGGCTGAGCCGGCGGGCACGGGCTCGCGTGCCCCGCAGGGGCACCGAGCCGGGCGACGGGACGCACCGAGCCGAGCGACAAAGGGGGCGCATCCCAGTGGGATGCGCCCCTCAGTGTGTGCCGGGCTTCAACGGCCCGAACGCGCGGCCTCAGTTGTGGCCGAAGCGCTTCTGCTGCTTACGCGCAACATCCGCGGGGCTGCCCTGGGCGTGCGACATCGACGACTGCTGAGCTTCCGCCGAGGAACGCTGCGCCTGCTCGTGGGCCTGCTCGGCCTGCGAGGCGCGGTTCTGCTGGCTGCCCTGCTTGCGGTTCTTGTTCTTGGCCATGGTGATCTGCCTCCTGTGGGGGATCTAGGGGCCAGGGCCGCGACCAGATTCACATAGGCTGACAAGAGGCGCATTTCAGAGAATTACCGTGCGTAATAAGCCCTGTCGAGGGGTGATCCTCCGATACGCCACGCCGAAGATCGAGTTCCGGCCGTTAACCTCCGCGCGGTCGGGCAGACTCGAAGGAAGCCCGAAGCAAACCTCCCGGAGACCGGAAAGAGGGTGGACCGCGTGGACCGCTGCATCGTCCTGGTGGACGCCGGTTATCTGCTCGGGGCTGCTGCCAGTCTCCTGGCCGGGGAGCCGTCGCGATCCCGGATCACCGTCGACCACGCCGCCCTCATCCAGGGCCTGCGCGAGCGCGCCGAGTCCGACACGGAGCGGCCCCTGCTGCGCATCTACTGGTTCGACGGCGCCCCCGACCGCGTACCGCAGCCGGAGCACCGCAGGCTGCGCGTGATGCCGCGGGTGACCGTCCGGCTGGGCGCACTGACCCGCAGCGACGGGCGGTGGGCGCAGAAGGGCGTCGACGCGGCCATGCACGCCGAGCTGACCGAGCTGGCGCGCAACCGCGCCTGCTCCGACGTGGTCCTGGTGACCGGCGACGGCGATCTGCTGCCGGGCATGATGGCCGCCAAGGAACACGGAGTCGCCGTGCACCTGTGGGCCGTGCAGGCCGCCGACGGCGACTACAACCAGTCCGAGGACCTGGTGGCCGAGGCCGACGAGCGCCGCGTCCTCGACCGGGCCTGGATCACCAAGGCCGTACGGGCCAAGGAACTCGGCGGGATCTGCGCGCCGCCGCCCGCGCCGCGCCCCGAGATCGCCGCGATCCTGTCCGCCCCGCTGCCCGACGCGGCACTCGCGGCGGCCGCCGAACGGTCCGCCCCGGAGACCGAGCACCAGACGGCGGCCGAGCCGCGCAACGGCACCGAGGAGCGGGTCCCCACTCCCAAGGGCGTCCCCACGCCGAAGGACCTCGCCGCGCTGCGCGGGCCCGGCACCCAGCCCGCCCAGCACCCGGCGAGCGCCACGCTGCGCTGGTCCTCGGACAAGGGGTGGATCGACCGGCCCGGGGCCCCCGCGGAGCCGGCGGAGGCCGCCGCGCTGCCCACGCTCGCCCAGCTCACCACCGCCGAGCAGCGATGGGCCGACCGCGAGGAGGACATCACCACGGTCGGCGGCGACCCGTACGAGGTCGGACAGGTCTTCGCGCGCCGCTGGATGGCGCGCCTCACCGACCAGAATCATCTGCAGAAGCTGTCCACGATGTACCCGCGCATCCCGCATCGCGTGGACGGCGAGCTGCTGCGCTACGCGGCCCGGTTCGGCCTGCTCGCGCACAAGGACGACCAGATCGACGAGCACGACCGGTACGCGATCCGGGCCGGCTTCTGGCGCGAGATCGACGTGCGGACGGCCGCGGAGCACGCCCCCGCCGGGGAGTGAGCCGCGGCCCGCGCGGGGCCCGAGCCATGGCCCCGGACGCATAACGGGGCATCGGACCCCGTACCCTCGTCCTTCGTGAGTACGCGCACGGCACAGACGGTCCCGGACGGACACCAGGGCGACGTCGTGTGCGCGGTGCGCGGACTGACCAAGACCTATCCGCCGCTGCGCGGACACCGCGGCACCCCGCCGACGCCCGAGGTGCGCGCCACCGACGGCGTACGCCTGGACATCCGCCGTGCCGAGATCTTCGGACTGCTCGGACCCAACGGTGCCGGGAAGTCGACCCTCGTACGCCAGCTGACCGGGCTCATGCGTCCCGACAGCGGCAGCGTCGAGATCCTCGGGCACGACATCGTGCGCCACCCCGACCGGGCGGCCCGCATCCTCGCCTACCTCGGCCAGGAGTCCACCGCGCTGGACGAGCTGACGGTGTCGCTGGCGGCCGAGACGACCGGGCGGCTGCGCGGACTCGACCTGCGGCAGGCGCGCTCGGAGCGCGACGCGGTACTCGACGAGCTGGGCCTCACCCCACTGGCCTCCCGTCCCCTGAAGAAGCTCTCCGGCGGGCAGCGGCGGCTCGCCTGCTTCGCCGCGGCGCTCGTCGGGGAGCGCCCCCTGCTGGTCCTCGACGAGCCGACGACCGGTATGGACCCGGTGGCCCGCCGTGCCGTCTGGGCGGCCGTGGACCGGCGCCGCGCCGAGCGCGGCACGACCGTGCTGCTGGTCACCCACAACGTCATCGAGGCCGAGACCGTCCTCGACCGGGTCGCCGTGCTCGACCGGGGCCGCGTCATCGCCTGCGACACCCCGGCCGGGCTCAAGGAGCGGGTGGCCGGTGAGGTGCGGGTCGAACTCGTGTGGCGTGAGCGTGCCCCGCTGGAGGTGCCCGAGGTCGCCGCGCTGCGTGCCCGTGCCGTCGAGTCGGGCCGCCGCTGGACGCTGCGCCTGGCCCCCGAGGAGGCCCGTGCGGCCGTCGCGACCGTCACCGGCGGCGCGGCGTTCGCGGCCCTCGACGACTTCACCCTGGCCACCCCGAGCCTGGAGGACGTGTACCTGGCGCTCGGGGGCAACACCCAAGGGCTGGTGAAGGCGTGAGCGCGCGGGAGACACGATCCGTACGTACCCTTCGAGGGCCCGCGGGCGCGCGGAACCCGGGGGAGACCGCGGGCGTTGGAAACAGGACGGCTGCCGAAGTGAAGGGGAGCAGCTCGACGTGAGTGTCGTACCCGCCGGAGTGCTGCCGGGCAGTGCGCTGCCCGTGGCCGAGGAGCCTGGTGCCGCCGTGGAGCTGGGGCCGCGTGCGCGGCTGTGGCCCTCGCTGGCCGCCGTGTACCGGGCGCAGCTCTCCCGGGCCCGTGTCGCGCGCATCCCGCTGCTGTTCGTGGCCACCTTCCAGTCCGTCGGGATCATGATCCTGATGCGCGGAGTGGTGGACGGCGGCGCCGAGGCGCGGGCCGTGGTCGCCGGGGCGTCGGTCCTGGTGGTCGCCTTCGTCGCGCTCAACCTCCTCGCGCAGTACTTCGGGCAGCTCAGGGCGAGCGGCGGGCTCGACCACTACGCGACGCTGCCCGTGCCGCCCGCTGCCGTCGTGCTCGGTGCCGCGGGCGCCTACGCGTCCTTCACCGTGCCCGGGACCATCGCCACCGCGGTCTTCGGCAGCGTGCTCTTCGGGCTGCCGATGGCCCACCTGTGGGTGCTCGCCGCGGTCATCCCGCTCGCGGGTGCCGCACTCGCGGGCCTCGGGGCCGCGCTCGGACTCCTCGCCCCGCGACCGGAACTCGCCACTTTGCTCGGCCAGTTGGGGATGTCCGCGGCGCTGCTGCTGGGCGTGCTGCCGGCCGACCGGCTGCCCACGGTCGTGCAGTACGGCCGTGACCTGCTGCCCTCGACGTACGGCGTCGAGGCCTTCGCCCGCACCTTCGGGGCGCATCCCGACTGGACCGCGGTCCTCGTGGACCTGGCCGTCTGCGCGGGTGTCGGGGCGGTGTCGCTGGCCCTCGCCACCTGGGCGTACCGCAGGGCCGCCGTCCGGTGACGCGCCCGTCGGCCGGGCCTGGCACGATGTCAGGGTGACCGCTCCGCTGACTCCGCCCCCGCCGCCGCACCGACAGCCCCCGCACGACGCCTGGCAGGTACCCCCCGCCGGTGGCGTCGCGTACGAACAGGACGGCCCCGGGATGAAGACCGAAGTGCGCGAGGCCGCCGTGATCACCGTGGCCGTGGCGCTCACGGGATTGCTCCTCGGGGTGCTGTGGTGGTGGCTGGCGCCGCATGTGCCGCTGATCGCGGACGACAGCGCCGTGTATCTGAAGGACACCGAGGGCGAGCAGGCCATCGGTGTCGACGGAACGTTCACCCTGCTCGCGCTCGCGTTCGGCGCGGTGAGCGCGCTCGTCGTGTTCCTGGTGCGGCGGCGCGGCGGTGTGCCGCTGGTCGTGGCGCTGGCCGTCGGGGGGCTGCTCGGTTCGCTGATCGCGTGGCGGATCGGGGTCTGGCTCGGGCCCACGCAGAACGTGGTGGCGCACGCCAAGGCCGTGGGCAAGGGGGTGACGTTCTCCGCGCCGCTGAAGCTGGGTGCCAAGGGGGCGTTGCTGGCCTGGACCGTGGCGGCGCTCGTCGTCCACCTCGGGCTCACCGCGCTGTTCGGTCCGCGGGATCCCGATCCGTACCAGAGCCCCTACACCGGCGGGCCGTCCGCGCCTCCGGCCGCCTAGGGGGCCTGTCTCGGACAGGCCCCGGCAGGCGCTCGCCGCCCGCTGCGCCCGGCGGGCGGCCCGCCCGCCGGGTCCCTGTCAGTCGTCCGCCCGGGGGCCCGTGCCCTCCGGAGAGCCCCCCGTTCCGGTCCGTACGGCCCTTCCTCAGCCGCCGGACGGGCCGGCACAGGGGGAGTGGGTCACGCCGGACGGCGGCCGTGGTTGGAGCGGCCCTTTTTGATGCGCCACTTGCGTTTGCGCGTTTTCTTCGACATGTCCTTCGTACTTAACCGAGGACGGGACGTCCGTCGAGGGGTCACGCACGGCCGACGGGCGCGGAGACCGCGTCCGTGAGCTTCGCCAGGTCGTCGGGGGAGAGTTCCACCTCCAGGCCCCGGCGGCCCGCCGAGACGCAGATCGTGGCGTGTGCCGCGGCCGAGGAGTCCAGGACCGTACGGAGCCTCTTGCGCTGGCCCAGGGGCGAGATGCCGCCGCGGACGTAGCCGGTGGTGCGCTCGGCCGCCGCGGGGTCCGCCATCGCCGCGCGCTTGCCGCCCACCGCCGTGGCCAGCGCCTTCAGGTCGAGGGAGCCCGCCACGGGGACCACGGCGACCACGAGGGCGCCGTCGACGTCCGCCACCAGGGTCTTGAAGACCCGCTCCGGCGAGACGCCCATGGCCTCGGCGGCCTCCTCGCCGTACGAGGGGTGGGACGGGTCGTGCTCGTAGGAGTGGACCGTGAACGCGACGCCCGCGTCCGTGAGCGCCACCGTCGCCGGGGTGCCCCCGGACTGCTGCTTCTTCGACTTCTTCGCCATCGGCCTTCTCGGATGTGTCAGTTGAGACTCGTCGGGCCGCGCGTCAGGTCGGACGCCGGCAACGACGGCAGATTACGGATGATCGCGGTCTCCGCGCGCAGGAGTTTCAGCTCCTCGCGCAGCCGGGACGCCGTGTCCGGCGCCTGGAGCAGCCGCTGCTTCGCCGGGATGTCCAGCATCACGGCGGCCGCGACGAGGTACGAGACGACGGACGGCTCGTCCGGCAGGTCGGCCCCGGTGGACAAGGACCTCTCCCGGGCGCCCGCCAGCCGCTTCTGGTACTGGCGGAAGGCCCGCAGGACGCCCTCGGCGAGCGCCCCCGCCTCCTCGCCCTGCTCCTCGGGCAGCTCCTCCAGCTCGGCCGTCAGGAACGCCCCCGAGGCGTCCACCGAGAGCAGCCGTACGCGTGTGGTGCCCGTGGCGAGCACCTCGAAGCTGCCGTCGGCGCGCTCCCTGATGGTCGCCGCGTCCGCGATGCAGCCCGTCTCGTGGAAGGCCTTGGCAGGGTCGTCGCCGAAGCCGGCGGCGGGTCCGCGTTCGGGCACGGCCGTCTGGTCCGGCATGCCGGGCGCGGACGCAGCCACCTCGTGCCCGTCGCGGATGGCGACGACGGCGAATCGGCGCGGTTCGTCCTCGGGGGTCTTCAGCAGATCGCGCATCATGGCGCGATAGCGCTCCTCGAACACGTTCAGAGGAAGCACGAGCCCCGGGAAGAGCACCGAGTTCAGGGGGAAGAGCGGGAGCCGGACGGTGGTCACGACGGGAAAGCCTAATGGTCGCCGGAGCGGGCGCGTCCGTCGTGCCCACTTCCCGGATGCGGATCGGGGCCCGGCGAGCGCAGCGGAAGGCCCGACGCGACCTCCAGCCGGATGCCGTCGCGCAGCTCCAGGAACTGGCCGAGCGGGTCGTCGGAGACCCTGTCCCAGGGGAACGACGTCGCGTACGGGCCGACGAGGCGCAGCTGTTCCAGCGCGTCCGTCCAGCGCTCCAGCCGGACCAGGACGTACACCAGCAGGTTGCGGACCTCCGCAGGCCACGGATCGGATTCCGTGTACGTCGCGGACAGGGCCACGGCGAGGTCGGCCGCCGCGTCCAGACGTTCGCGCGGGACCTTCGCCCCGCCGCCCTCGGTCAGATAGGCGAAGGCCGCACGCACCGGCAGCGCCTGCACCAGCGATCCGGGGAGCGCGTCCTGGGCGGCCGTCTCGGCGAAGTCGAAGCATTCGCGGTGCGAGCCGTACCAGGCGGCCGACAGGTACTGGAGGGCCGCGACGTGGCAGCCGTAGTGGTGCGGCGAACGTCGTACGGCCTCGCCCCACAGCTGCTCGAACTCGGAGTGCCCGACGTTCGTGCCGCGGGCGTGGTCGAGCGCGATCCGCCAGGGGACCGGGTCGCGCGGATCGCCCTCGGCGGCCGCGGTGATCAGCGGCCCGACCTCGCGGAGCAGCTCGGCACGGGCCGGGGACTCCCAGCCCCGGCGCACCGCCAGCTCGGCCTTGACGAGCAGGGCGTCCGGATCGTGCGGCGCGGCGGCCTGCCACTCCCGCAGCCATGCGTCGCGGGAGCGGGCGAAGGTCGCGAGGCGCATCGCGTAGCGGTCGCGGTTCTCCCACTCGGCGGCCTCGCGGGTGGTGGTGAGCAGCTTGGCGGCCGGTCCGTACTCGCCGCGGGCCGCCGCGACGAGGGCGGGACCGAGACGCTCGTCGGGGGCGTCGAGCAGTACCTCGTCGTCGGCCGGCAGTCCGGCGGCGAGGCGCGAGGTGTTCCTAGCCATCCGTACCGTACGGATGAACGCGCGCAGCAGTGCCATGGTGTCGACCATTGAAAGACGCAGGTCGGGGGTCTGCCAGGGGGTATGCGGTGACACTTTTGTAACCGTCGTTTGGTTGTATCCACCCTGGTCAAGGACGAGTAAAAGCTGACTGTTGCTCACCTGTTCGACGGCTGTTCGTGCGACACGCGGGGTTCGTGTGTACGAGTCCGGGGGAGCCCTCGTACCGCCCGCCCCACAGGCCCCACGTCGGCTGCCGGCCTCGCGCCGACCGTCGGGACCCGCGTCGGCGTCCGGGTCCCTCGTCAGCCGCGCCGGAGCAGCCGGGTCGCGCCCGCCGCCACCGTCGTCGCCAGGATCCAGCCGAGGAGGATCACCGCCGCGGCCAGCCACTGCCAGCCGCCGCGCAGCTGCCAGAAGCCGGCCTGGCCGAGGTCGATGACGGGCAGCAGCAGGTCCAGGGCGAACAGGGAGGCGTTCCACGGCGGATGCCCGTCGCCGCCGATCGGCGGATGGCTGGCGTGCGAGAAGGCGATCGACGACGCCGCCCACAGCACCGCCATCCACAGCGCGGCCCGTCCCGGCCGGTACCCGTAGGCGACGGTCCAGTCCTGCGCGTACCCCCACAGCTTGGCGGCCAGTGGCAGGGTCTCGCGGCGGCGGCGCTGCTTGGCGAGCAGCACCTCGCGCGCGTCCTCGTCCTCCCCGGAGTTGCGCAGCACCGTGGCCAGCCGCTCGTACGGCTCCGGGTTGTACTCGGCGGTCGCCGCCGCCACCCATTCCAGTCGCCGGGTCAACGGGAAGGCGCCCTGCGGCACCAGGCTCTCGTAGGTGAAGCCGCCCATGTGGAGGCTGCCGGGGCCCGGCCAGCTGGACGCCCGGTCGATCAGGTTGACGACCCGCGCGCCGGACAGCACCACCCGGCCCCGCTCCGGCTTCTCCCCGAGGAAGCGCAGTTCGGGCGTCTGGACCCGGCGCAGCGACAGCTCCTGGTCGTCGTCGAGGACGAACCGGGCCCGTTCGAGGTCGACGGCGTCCCCGAACCGGCCGTCGTCCAGGCGGATGCCGCCCTGACACTCGAAGCGCTGCACGAGCGTGCCGCGGGCCGGCGTGGTGCCGCTGGTCAGCAGCGGATTGCCGATGCCCGCGGGTGTCATGTACAGCGTGCGGTTGACGGTGAGCTGGGGGGCGTTCAGGGCCAGCCGTGTGTACGGGTTGTTCAGTTTGCTGCCGCGCAGGCTGAGCGAGACGCCGACGGTGGCGCCGCGCAGGCTGAGCTCGCCGTGCGACTCCAGCATCTCCGCCTGGAGGTCCTGCCCGACGGTCATGCCGTCGCCGGTGAGCGAGCGCCCCCGCCGGTCCCGGTAGACGACGGCCTGGTTGAGCAGCAGATCGGTGCCGATGTGCGCGTCGGTCAGGCGCACCCCGTTGTGGAAACGGCAGCGTGGCAGGTGCAGGTCGCCCTCGGTGTGCAGCCGGGCCGCCTCCAGCCGGGGCACCGAGCAGTCCACCAGCCGTACGGTCGTGAAGCGGGACTCCGGCAGCAGGACCTCCTTCTCGAACCGGCACCCCTTCAGCTCGACGTACGGCACCACGGTGCCGCCGGCGAGGTCGAGGACGTCGGTGATCCGGACACCGGTCAGCTTGAGGGACGAGACCCTGCCCTGGAGGGCCGGCGGGCCGTCGAGCAGCAGCCACGCCACGATCCGCGCCCGCACGCTGCGCTCGGGCCCCCACGGATGGCCGCCGTGCGGATCGTCGACGGTGGTGTCCCCGCTGCGCAGGTCGTACACGCTGCCGTTGCGGAAGGCCTGCCACATCCCGGCCTCGGCGGCGGTCAGTTCGTCCGGCAGGTCCCCGCCTCGGATGCCGGCACCCTCGGTCACGGCTCTTCCTTCCTCCCCAGCTACTCGCGGGTTTCGTACAATCGTTCAATGCCCGCTCGGTGACCGCCCGAACGCTACTGGTGACGAGGATCTTCCGGTGAACCGAAGGTGGCCTGTATCAGCCATTGATACGGGCGTCCGGCGCCTTGTCGCCGTCTGAGAGAATTGGGCCTGTGATCTCCCGAATCGATCTGCGCGGCGACGCCCTCCCCGAGGGCTCCGCCCTGCGCGACCTGCTGCCCCGAGCCGACTTCGACGTTTCGGCCGCACTGGAGAAGGTGCGTCCGATCTGCGAGGCCGTGCATCATCGGGGCGACGCGGCGCTGATCGACTACGCGGAGAAGTTCGACGGTGTCCGGCTGGAATCGGTACGCGTCCCGGCCGAGGCGCTCCGTGACGCGCTCGACACGCTCGACCCGGCCGTGCGGGCCGCCCTGGAGGAGTCGATCCGGCGCGCCCGGCTCGTCCACCGCGAGCAGCGGCGCACCGCCCACACGACGCAGGTCGTGCCGGGCGGCTCGGTGACCGAGAAGTGGGTCCCCGTCGACCGCGTCGGTCTCTACGCGCCCGGCGGCCGGTCGGTCTACCCGTCCTCCGTGATCATGAACGTCGTCCCCGCCCAGGAGGCCGGCGTCGGCTCCATCGCGCTCGCCTCACCCGCCCAGGCCGAGTTCGGCGGGCTGCCGCACCCCACGATCCTGGCCGCCTGCGCGCTGCTCGGCGTCGACGAGGTGTACGCGGCGGGCGGCGCGACCGCCGTCGCGATGTTCGCGCACGGCACCGAGTCCTGCCCGCCCGCGAACATGGTCACCGGTCCCGGCAACATCTGGGTCGCCGCGGCCAAGCGGTACTTCGCGGGCAAGATCGGCATCGATGCCGAGGCCGGTCCCACGGAGATCGCGATCCTCGCCGACGCGACCGCCGACCCGGTGCACGTCGCCTCGGACCTGATCAGCCAGGCCGAGCACGACCCGCTGGCCGCCGCCGTCCTCGTCACGGACTCCGTGGAGCTGGCCGACGCGGTCGAGAAGGAGCTGGAGCCGCAGGTCGCGGCCACCCGGCACATCGAGGACCGGATCGTCCCCGCGCTCGGCGGCAGGCAGTCCGCCGTCGTGCTCGTCGACGGCGTGGAGGAGGGACTGCGGGTCGTCGACGCGTACGGCGCCGAGCACCTGGAGATCCAGACCGCCGACGCCGCCCGCGTCGCCGACCGCGTCAGGAACGCGGGCGCGATCTTCGTCGGCCCCTGGGCGCCGGTCTCGCTGGGCGACTACGCGGCGGGCTCGAACCACGTCCTGCCCACCGGCGGCTGTGCCTGCCACTCCTCCGGCCTGTCCGTCCAGTCCTTCCTGCGCGGCATCCACATCGTGGACTACACGAAGGACGCGCTGGCCGACGTGGCGCACCACGTGGTGACGCTCGCGGAGGCGGAGGACCTGCCCGCGCACGGCGCGGCGATCAAGGCCCGGTTCGGTTGGAAGGTGCCTGAGAGCAAGTGAGCTTCGGAATCGACGATCTCCCCGTACGGGACGAGCTGCGCGGCAAGTCCCCCTATGGCGCGCCCCAGCTCGACGTCCCCGTACGCCTGAACACCAACGAGAACCCGTACCCGCTGCCCGAGCCGCTCGTCGAACGGATCGCCGAGCGGGTGCGCGAAGCCGCCCGTGACCTCAACCGCTACCCCGACCGGGACGCGGTGGAGCTGCGCACGGAACTGGCCAAGTACCTGACGCGGACCGGCGGCCACCGGGTCGGCCGGGAGAACGTCTGGGCGGCCAACGGGTCGAACGAGGTCATCCAGCAGCTGCTGCAGACCTTCGGCGGCCCCGGCCGCACGGCGATCGGCTTCGAGCCGTCGTACTCGATGCACGCGCTCATCGCGCGCGGCACCGGTACCGGCTGGATCTCCGGTCCCCGCAAGGAGGACTTCACGATCGACGTCGCGGCGGCCGAGCAGGCCATCGCCGAGAACCGGCCCGACGTGGTCTTCATCACCACCCCCAACAACCCCACGGGCAACGCGGTCCCGCCCGAGACGGTCCTCGCGCTGTACGAGGCGGCCCAGGCGGTCAAGCCGTCGATGGTGGTCGTGGACGAGGCGTACATCGAGTTCAGCCACGGCGACTCGCTGCTGCCGCTGCTCGAAGGCCGGCCGAATCTCGTCGTCTCGCGGACCATGTCCAAGGCCTTCGGGGCGGCGGGGCTGCGCCTCGGCTACCTGGCCGCGCACCCCGCCGTCGTGGACGCCGTCCAGCTGGTCCGGCTGCCGTACCACCTGTCGGCCGTCACCCAGGCGACCGCGCTGGCCGCCCTGGAGCACACCGACACCCTGCTCGGATACGTGGAGCAGCTCAAGGCCGAGCGTGACCGGCTGGTCGCCGAACTGCGCGCGATCGGCTACGAGGTCACCGAGTCCGACGCGAACTTCGTCCAGTTCGGGCGGTTCGACGGCGCGGACGGCTCCCACGAGGCCTGGCGGCGGATCCTCGACCGGGGCGTCCTGGTCCGGGACAACGGCGTGCCGGGATGGCTGCGGGTGTCCGCCGGGACCCCCGAAGAGAACGACGCGTTCCTCGACGCGGTCCGTGAACTGAAGAAGGAGCAGAGCGCATGAGCCGCGTAGGACGCGTGGAGCGCACCACGAAGGAGACGTCGGTCCTCGTCGAGATCGATCTCGACGGGTCGGGCAAGGTCGACGTGTCGACGGGTGTCGGCTTCTACGACCACATGCTCGACCAGCTCGGCCGGCACGGTCTGTTCGACCTGACGGTGAAGACCGAGGGCGACCTGCACATCGACTCGCACCACACCATCGAGGACACCGCCCTCGCCCTGGGCGCCGCCTTCAAGCAGGCGCTCGGCGACAAGGTGGGGATCTACCGCTTCGGCAACTGCACGGTCCCGCTGGACGAGTCGCTCGCCCAGGTCACCGTCGACCTCTCCGGCCGCCCCTACCTCGTGCACACCGAGCCCGAGAACATGGCGCCGATGATCGGCGAGTACGACACCACGATGACCCGGCACATCCTGGAGTCCTTCGTCGCCCAGGCGCAGATCGCGCTGCACGTGCACGTGCCCTACGGGCGCAACGCGCACCACATCGTGGAGTGCCAGTTCAAGGCCCTGGCCCGGGCCCTGCGGTACGCCTCCGAGCGCGACCCGCGTGCCGCCGGCATCCTGCCCTCCACGAAGGGGGCGCTGTGAGCGGCGCACGTGCGGCCGCCGGGCCGCGGACGACGATGACGATGCCCCGGCCGCCGCGCCGCCGGGGCGCAGAAGCGAACGGAAAGACACTGTGACCGGCCTGTCGAGCATCCTGATCGTCGTCGGACTCTTCCTCCTCGGGGGCGTCTACTCCTTCGCCAAGCAGAAGATGCCGCGGAGCCTCATCGTGCTGCTCTCCATCGGTGCCGCGATGTGTCTCGTCGCGGGCGTCATGAGGCTGGAGGTGTGGGCGTGAGCGACCCGAAGAAGGTCGTCGTCTTCGACTACGGCTTCGGGAACGTACGGTCCGCCGAGCGGGCCCTCGCCCGCGCGGGCGCCGAGGTCGAGATCACCCGCGACTTCGACACCGCCATGAACGCGGACGGACTGCTGGTGCCCGGCGTCGGCGCCTTCGCCGCGTGCATGAAGGGCCTCAAGGAGGCTCGCGGCGACTGGATCATCGGCCGCCGGCTCTCCGGCGGCCGCCCGGTGATGGGCATCTGCGTCGGCATGCAGATCCTCTTCGCCCGCGGCATCGAGCACGGCGTGGAGGCCGAAGGGCTGGACGAGTGGCCCGGCACGGTCGGACCGCTCCAGGCCGACGTCGTGCCCCACATGGGCTGGAACACGGTCGAGGCGCCGGCCGACTCGGAGCTCTTCGCGGGCCTCGACGCCGACGCCCGCTTCTACTTCGTGCACTCCTACGCCGTCCACGACTGGTCCCTGGAAGTCGCGAACCCGGCGATGCGCGCACCCAAGGTCACCTGGTCGACGTACGGCGAGCCCTTCGTGGCCGCCGTCGAGAACGGCGCCCTGTGGGCCACGCAGTTCCACCCCGAGAAGTCCGGCGACGCCGGAGCGCAGCTGCTGAACAACTGGATCGGAACCCTCTGATGGCTTCGAAGCTCGAACTCCTCCCCGCCGTCGACGTCCGCGACGGGCAGGCCGTCCGCCTGGTGCACGGCGAGTCCGGTACCGAGACGTCCTACGGCTCGCCCCTGGAGGCCGCCCTCGCCTGGCAGAGCGCGGGCGCCGAGTGGCTGCACCTCGTCGACCTGGACGCCGCGTTCGGCACCGGCGACAACCGCGCCCTGATCGCCGAGGTCGCGAAGGCCATGGACATCAAGGTGGAGCTGTCCGGCGGCATCCGCGACGACGACACGCTCGCCGCGGCCCTCGCCACCGGCTGCACCCGCGTCAACCTCGGCACCGCGGCGCTGGAGACCCCCGAGTGGGTCGCCAAGGTCATCGCCGAGCACGGCGACAAGATCGCGGTCGGGCTCGACGTCCGCGGCACCACGCTGCGCGGCCGCGGCTGGACCCGCGACGGCGGCGACCTCTACGAGACGCTGGAGCGACTGAACTCCGAGGGCTGCGCGCGGTACGTGGTCACCGACATCGCCAAGGACGGCACGCTCCAGGGTCCGAACCTGGAACTGCTGCGGAACGTGTGCGCGGCGACGGACCGCCCGGTCGTGGCCTCCGGCGGTGTGTCCTCCCTGGACGACCTGCGGGCCATCGCCGAGCTGGTGCCCCTCGGCGTCGAGGGCTCGATCGTCGGCAAGGCCCTGTACGCCAAGGCGTTCACGCTGGAAGAGGCGCTGGAGGCGGTCTCCGTATGACCGACGACGGAGTACGGCGGATCTCCTCGGGCGGTCCGTTCGAGGACGCGGTCGGCTACTCGCGGGCGGTGGAACTGCCCAACGGCCTGGTCCTGGTCTCCGGTTGCACCTCCGTGGTCGGTGGCGTGATAGACGCGGGCACGCCGTACGAGCAGGCGGTCAACGCCTTCCGGGCGGCGATCGACGCGCTGAAGACCCTGGGGCTCGGCCGCGAGCACGTGGTGCGCACGCGGATGTACATCACCCACGCCCGCGACGTCGACGAGGTGGGCCGCGCCCACAAGGAGCTCTTCGACGACGTGCGCCCCGCCACGTCCATGCTCATCGTCTCCGGCTTCATCGACCCGAGCCTGGTCGTCGAGGTCGAGGTGGAGGCGTTCCGTCCGCGGGCGGAGAACGGAGGTGCGCGGTCATGACGCTCGCGGTACGCGTCATCCCCTGCCTGGACGTGGACAACGGCCGGGTCGTCAAGGGGGTCAACTTCCAGAACCTGCGCGACGCGGGCGACCCCGTCGAGATGGCCAAGGTGTACGACGCCGAAGGCGCCGACGAGCTGACGTTCCTCGACATCACGGCGTCCTCCGGCAACCGGGAGACCACCTACGACGTGGTGCGCCGCACGGCCGAGCAGGTCTTCATCCCGCTCACGGTGGGCGGCGGCGTCCGCACCGCCGAGGACGTGGACAAGCTGCTGCGGGCCGGCGCGGACAAGGTCGGCGTCAACACCGCGGCCATCGCGCGGCCCGACCTCATCCGGGAGATCGCGGAGCGGTTCGGGCGGCAGGTGCTGGTGCTGTCCGTGGACGCCCGGCGCACCGAGGCCGGCTCCTTCGAGGTCACCACGCACGGCGGCCGCAAGGGCACGGGCATCGACGCCGTCGAGTGGGCGCACCGCGCGGCCGAGCTGGGGGCGGGCGAGATCCTGCTCAACTCGATGGACGCGGACGGCACGAAGGACGGGTACGACATCGAGATGATCGAGGCCGTACGCAAGCACGTGAGCGTCCCGCTGATCGCCAGCGGCGGCGCCGGCAGGCTCGCGCACTTCCCGCCCGCCATCGACGCCGGTGCGGACGCGGTGCTGGCCGCGTCGGTCTTCCACTTCGGGGATCTGCGGATCGGAGAGGTGAAGGAGACGCTGCGGGGGGCGGGGCACCCCGTCCGCTGAGGTCGCGCCGGAGTCCGCCGCCGCGGACCCACCGGCGGTCGTCGTCGAGCCCCGGTCACCGAGTGACCGGGGCTGCTTCGTGGCGTGACGCGAAAGGAAAGTTGCGCAATTTATATTGCGCAACTTTCCTTTCGTATCTACGGTGAGGGTATGGCGGAAGAAGAGAGTCGCAAGGAGAGTCGCAGGGTCTCGGATCTGGGAACGCTCAAGGCGCTCTCGCACCCTCTGCGGATGAGTCTGTACCGCTCGCTGCACGTGACCGGCGCGGCCACCGCGTCGCAACTGGGGGAGCAGGTCGACGAGGCCCCCTCCCTGGTGAGCTACCACCTGCGCAAGCTGGCGGAGCACGGACTGATCGAGGAGGCGCGGCCGCGCAGCGGGGACGGCCGCGAGCGGTGGTGGCAGCCGACGTCCGGGGGCGTGAGTCTCCACGACGAGGACTTCCGCGGGGCCCCCGAGACGGCCGCCGCGCACACCGCGTTCGCCCGGCTGCTCGTCGACCAGCGCGCCGACCTCTACCGGCGCTACCTGGACGAGCGGCACGCCTGGGCGCCCGAGTGGCGCACCGCCTCCTCCGACTCCGAGTCCAGCCTGCGTCTGACGGCGGCCGAACTCGCCGAGCTCAACGAGGAGTTGCTCGACCTCGTCAGGAAGTACGACGAGCGGGGCCGCACAGCCGAAGAAGCGGGCGACACCGAAGGCCGCGAGAACGTCGCGGTGCACCTGTACGGCTTCCCGTTCCGCGCCTGACCTCCTCGCAGGGACCTCGTCCGGCACGCGACGCGGTCCGGCGCGAGAGCCGCGCCCGCGCGGGACCTCGCCCGCATCCCGGGACCTGTTCCCGGCCCGTACCCCGCACCTGCCTCCTTCCGCGCTCGTCTCAGCGTCTGAGAGGACCTGGACCGTGACCACGACCGTCATGACACCGGCCCCCGCCGCCGAAGCCCGCCCCGCCCACCGCGACGGCAACGTACTGCGCTGGCTCGGCGCCTACACCTCGTCGATGATCGGCGACAACGTCTACTACATCGCGCTGTCCTGGGCCGCCGTGCAGACCGGGACACCCGCGCAGGCCGGTCTCGTGATGACCGTCAGCGCGATTCCCCGGGCCCTGCTGATGCTGGGCGGGGGAGTGGTCGCCGACCGGTTCGGACCGCGGAAGGTCGTGATCGGGAGCGACGCCGTGCGCTGCGCGGCCGTGCTGTCGGTGGCGGCCCTGCTGTTCGCGACCTCCCCCGGGCTGTGGCCGCTGGCCCTGCTGGGCCTCGTCTTCGGTACCGTCGACGCGGTCTTCATGCCCGCCGTGGGCGCCCTCCCGGCCCGCATCACGAGCCGCGGCCAACTGGCCCGCGTCCAGGGCATGAGGGGTCTCGCGATCCGCTTCGCCAACGTCGCCGGCGCCCCGCTCGGCGGCCTCGGCGTCGCGCTCGGCGGCGCGGCCGCGGCGTTCGGGCTCGCGGGGGCGCTGATCGCTGTCTCCGTGCCGCTGCTGGTCTCCGTCCGCGTGCGGGAGCTGCCCGCCGACGACACGGCCGGGGAGCGCACCCCGTGGCGTGACCTGCGCGAGGGCCTCGGCTACATCCGGCGCCACCGGGTCCTCGCGCCCCTCGTGGTCGCCATCGCGCTCGGCGATCTCGGCTTCGTCGGGCCGCTCAACGTGGGCCTGACCCTGCTGGCCGACCGGCGCGGCTGGGGCGCCTCGGGCATCGGCTGGGTGCTCGCCGGGTTCGGGATCGGCGCGGGCGCCGCGGCCCTGCTCCTCACCGTGCGGGGCGGGCTGCCGTACGCGGGCCGGGTGGCCGCGGTGGCGATCCTCGCCGGTTCGGTCGCCATCGGCGGCCTCGCCTTCGTACCGACCGTGGCCGCGGCCGTCGGAGTCACCCTGGTCGTCGGCCTGTTCGCCGGGCTCAGCGGTGCCCTGTGCGGCGCGCTGCTGCAGACCCACGCCGACCCCGCCTTCCTGGGCCGGGTCAGCTCGGTCGCCACGATCGGCAGTCTGGGGCTCGCTCCGCTGAGCATGCCGCTGACCGCCGCCGCGATCGGCTGGTGGGGCACCGGGCCCGTCTTCGTCGTCAGCGCCGTGGTGTGCGGCCTCGGCGGGGTGGTCACCCTCTGCGTCCGCGACCTGCGCCGCGCGGAACTGCCCCGCTGAAGACGGCCCCGGCGGACCTGCGCCGAAGCCGCTGCCGCTGCCGTCACCGGCGTCGTGTGCGGCCCGCAGGATTCCGGGAGAGCCGGGCGCGGGCTCGGGCTCGGGCCGCAGGATTCCGGGAGAGCCGGGCGCGGGCTCGGGCTCGGGCCGCAGGATTCCGGGAGAGGCGGGCGCGGGCGCGGGCTCGGGCCGCAGGTCGCCGGGGATGGGGCGCCGGCGGGCCACAGGTTCCCGGGGGAGGGACGCGGGCGGGCCGCAGATCCGCGGGGGGAAGGGGCGCGGGTACGGCCGCGGGCCGAGGCCGGTGATTCTGCCGATGTGGGCGGCCGGGGTGCGGGCGGACAGTTGCCGGCGCAACCCACCGAGACGGACCCCGCCGCTTCGGAGCGTGCGCCGTCCGACACCCACGCCCCGGCCGCGCACCGACCCGCGGCGCGGGTCCGTCACCCCTCACCGAGAGGACGCACCCGCCGTGCAGCAGCCGAACAACCCTTCCCCCGCCGCACCCGTCGGCCCCGACCCGTCCGCCCCGCGCTCGCACCGGTTCACGAACCGTCTCGTACGGGCCGGCCTCGCGGTGCTCCTGGCCGCGGGAGGCCTGGTGGCCGCGCAGGCCGCCGGAGCGCAGGCAGCCCCCACGCAGGCGGCCGCCGAGAACCCGTACGAGCGCGGCCCCGCGCCCACCGAGACGAGCATCGAGGCGGCCCGTGGGCCGTACGCCGTCTCGCAGACCACCGTCTCCTCGCTGTCCGTGTCCGGATTCGGCGGCGGCACCGTCTACTACCCGACCTCGACCAGCGACGGCACCTTCGGCGCGGTCGTCATCTCGCCCGGATACACCGCGTACCAGTCGTCCATCGCCTGGCTCGGGCCCCGGCTCGCCTCGCAGGGCTTCGTGGTGTTCACCATCGACACCCTCACCACCCTCGACCAGCCCGACAGCCGGGGCCGCCAACTGCTCTCCGCGCTCGACTACTTGACGCAGAGCAGTGCCGTGCGGACCAGGATCGACAGCAGCCGGCTCGGCGTCATGGGGCACTCGATGGGCGGCGGCGGCACGCTGGAGGCCGCGAAGAGCCGGCCCTCGCTCCAGGCGGCGATCCCGCTGACCGGCTGGAACCTGGACAAGACCTGGCCGGAGATCAAGACGCCCACCCTGATCGTGGGCGCCGACGGTGACACGATCGCACCGGTCGCCACCCACTCCGAGCCCTTCTACGAGAGCCTGCCGAGCTCGCTCGACAAGGCGTATCTGGAGCTCAACGGCGCCACCCACTTCACGCCCAACAGCTCGAACACGACGATCGCGAAGTACAGCATTTCGTGGCTGAAGCGATTCATCGACAACGACATCCGCTACGAGCAGTTCCTCTGCCCGTTGCCGCGGCCGTCCCTCACGATCGACGAGTACCGAGGCAACTGCCCGCACACCTCCTGACCCGTCCCCGCGTCGTCGGGTCCGCGCCCGGGGTGCCCTCACGGCACCCCGGGCGCACCGCTTGTGCGGGCGCACAGGCATGGTGCGCCGGATCTGGGAGCGCGCCCAGCCCGCACCCGCCCCGTGCCTCCTCGACGACCCTGTTCTGCCTGGTCACAGGGGATCTCCGGGCCTGCGGGGCAAGCGAACCCGGCACTTCCGCCTTCGTCTACGCGGAAGTAACGTGACGCTCGTGACCGGAATGACGACTGCGCGAAGTCCACTCCGGACAGCGGGCCGGAGTACGTCACCCCCACCCGTGCGGGGGGCGTCGGATCCACCGTGCCGGAGCCGTGCGCCCGGAGCGCCGACCGCCGCGGGCACCGAACCGCCCGGGGACCGCACGGCGCCGCCGCCCCCGGCGGCGGACGCGATATCGGTCCCGGCGGCGGACGCGACGGCGGTCCCCCTCCCGGACCCGCCGACGACGCGGGCAAAGAGCGGGCGAGGCGGCACCGGCCCGCCTTCCGCCGCCGCATCGGTACTCGATGCGGAGGACCCCACCCGGACCGACACGCCGCCGGGCTCCCGCCATAGAGGTTCAGCCGGCCCCCCGAGCTCCATCGGGCTCTCCGACCCCGCGGCGCCGGCCACCGTGGGCGATGTCGTGTGGTCCGGCGAACAGCCCGCGGGGCAGGGTGAGTTGATGCTGCTGGCGGTTGCCGAGGGGGAGCGGGACGCGAGGGGCGCCGGAGTGGACGCCGCGGTGGTCCGCAGAGCCGCCGGTGCGTGCGGGCTCGACGCGGATGTGCTCGACGCGGCGGAGGCCGCGGGCCTCGTCCGGCTCAGCGGGGGCCGGATCGCCATCGTGGACCGGCGCACGGCCCGCACCTTCTACGCGAGCGCGCCGCCCGTCCGGCGGCGCGCGGCCCACCGTCTGCTGGCCGAGGCCCATGCCGGGGGTCCGCACGTGCTGCCCGTGCTCTTCCACCGGGCCGCGGCGGCCACGGCACCCGCACCCGGCCTCGGCGACGCGCTCGCCGCCGCGGCGGCCCGGGAGCCGGCCGGGGCGGACTCCGCGGAGCTGTCGGCGGCCTGGGCGCGGTCCGCCGAACTCGCCACCGAGGACGGTGTACGCGCCCTCCGTCTGGTCCACGCCGCCGAGCACGCCCGGCTGGCGGGGCTGCCGCGGCGCGCCCGGGACCTGCTGGCACAGGCCGGGTACGAGGGTGCGCGGGACGCGGTGCGCGGAGCGGCGGAACTGGTCGGCGGACGGCTCGCCCTCCAGGACGGCCCGGTCGCCGACGCACGCGAAGCGCTGCTCCTGGCGGCCGAGTTGCTGGCTCCCGCCGACGCGGGCCGTGCGCAGGCCGCCCGGCTCGCCGCCATGGAGGCGGCCTGGGCGACGGGCGACGCGGCGGCCTGCCTGGAGGCCTTGGAGCCCCCTCCGGTGCGGCCCGGCACCGGCGCCGACCGTCGGCTCACGGCGTACCGGGAGGGGATGGCCGAGGTGATGCACGGACGTCTGGAGGCCGGACGGCAGCGGCTGCGGGAGGTGGTGGCGGGCGCGGCCGGCGCCACCCCGCAGGGCCCGGAGGCGCTCCTGCGGGCCGGGGGCGCCGCCCTGGTGGCGGGCGATCTGCCGGCCGCCTGCCGGGCCAACTCCCGTGCCCTCGCCGTCGCCCGGGCCAGGGGCCCGCGCGTTCTCGTCGCCCAGGCGCTGGAACGCCTGGCCTACGCCGAACTGCGCGCCGGCCGGCACGCCCGGGCCCGCGCCCACGCCGAGGAGGGGCTGCGCACCGCCCGCGACGCCGGCCAGGACAACCTCGCGGCCCACCACCACGCGATCCTCGCGCTGGTGGCGTCGGTCGAGGGTTCCGCGGAGGACGTCGCCGAGCACGCCGACGCCGCCGAACGCGTCGCCGCGCCCCACGGACTCGCGCAGGCGGCCACCCTGGCCCAGTGGGCGCGAGCCCGCGCCGACCTGGCCCGCGGCCGGGTCGCCGAGGCCGCCGCGCGACTCGGCCCGCTGGTGGGACCCGGGCCGCGCCGCGGTCACTTCGCGGTGCGGATGCTCGCCGTCCCCTGCTTCGTGGAGGCGGCGGCCCGCACCGGCCAGACCGAGGCCGCCCGTTCGGCGGTGGCCGAGTTCGCCCGGTGGGCCGGTCAGGGCGCCGACCCGCAGGCGCCGGCCCAACTGGCCCGCTGTCGAGCGCTGCTGAGCGGCCATCAGGAGCGCGAGGCGCTGTTCGCCGCCGCGCTGGACCGCCACGAGGAGGCGACCGGGGACTTCGAACGCGGCCGTACCCAGCTGCTGTACGGGGCGTGGCTGCGGCGGCGGCGCAGACCGGGTGAGGCCCGCGGTCGTCTGCGTGACGCGCTGGTCTCCTTCGAGCGGGGCGGCGCGCTCGGCTGGGCCGCGCAGGCGCGGGCCGAACTGCGCGCCAACGGGGACGCCGCACCGCGTGAACCGTCCGGCCCGCTGGCGCTGCTGACGCCCCAGCAGCTGCGGATCGCGCGATGTGTGGCGGAGGGCGCCACCAATCGTGAGGTGGCGCTCAGCCTGTCCGTGAGTCCCCGCACCGTCGACCACCACCTGCGGAATGTCTTCGCCGTCCTGGGGATCCGCTCCCGCGTCGAGCTCTCCCGGCTGGTGGACCGGGCCGAGAAGACCATCGCACACCCCTAGGTACCGACCGGGCGGTATGTCATCCTGCGGGATCAGGAGGTCCGGAGCACCCGTGTGCCGCGCGTCGGCGCACCGGGCCGGCCGGACCGAGCCGACTCCGGTGGAGGACAGCGATGCAGCACCTCGTACCCGCCCACGTCCGGCCCCTGCCCGGACCGCGGCCCCCGGTACCCGCCGCACGCCCGGCCGTCGACGCGGAGGCACTCTCCGTACTGCACCGCGCGGCCCGGACGCTCATGGCGGGGCTGCCCGAGCTCACCGAACGCCTGATGACCCTCCTGAGCGAGTGCGAACCCGCCTACCGCACGGCCGTGCGGACCGACCCGGAGAACGTGCGCGAAGAGGTCCAGCGCTCGCTGCGGCTCAACGTCGGATCCCTCATCCGGCCCGGCGAGCTGCGCGAGGCCGCCCACCGCTGTTCCTGGGCCATCGGCAGGGCCCGGGCCGAGGACGGCCTCCCGCTGGACGCCCTGCTGCGCGCCTTCCGGCTGGGCGGCGGCATGGTCTGGCAGGGGCTCGTCGACGAGACCGCCCGCCGCGACCCCGCCGACGTGCGGCTGCTCGTGCACGTGGCCGCCGACGTGTGGAACTTCGTCGACGACCACTGCGCGATCGTCGCCGACGCCTACCGCCAGACCGAGCGCGAGCTGATGTGGCGCCGGGAGAACCGGCTGCGCCTGATGACGACCGCGCTGCTGGACGGCACCGCGCGCATCGCCGACCTGCCCGCCACCGCGGCCGCCCTGGGGCTCCCCGAAGAAGGCCGGTACGCCGTCGTGCTGGCCCGCCTGCCCGCCGTCCGGGCGGGTGCGGACGTACGGGGCCGGCTGCACCTGCCCGGCCTGCGCGTCCTGTGGTCCCGTGATCGCGACGGCGGCGGGAGCTACGGGATCGTCCTGCTCGGCGGTGACCTCGACGTGCCCCACGGCGGGGGCGAGCCCGGCCACGGCCACGACGGCGGTCTCGGCGCCCGGGGCCCGGAGCGCACGGCCGCCGTGCCGGAGGCCGGCGGCCCGGCCTGCGACGGCCCCGACGGGGAGCACGCCCGGACGCACGGGCCCGACGCGGACGCCGGGGAGATCGCCCGCCTGCTGGCCTCCCCGCCCGGTTCCCGGATCGGGGTGAGCCCGGTGGTGGAGGGACTCGCCGCGATCGGCGACGCCCGCCGCCTGGCCGACACGGCGCTCCGGGCCTGCCCGCGCTCCGGGGGGACCGTCGTACTGGAGGAGCACCTGCCCGCCGCCCTCGTCGTCTCCGCCCCGGCCCTCGGGGCGGCGCTCGCCGAGCGGGTCCTCGGCCCGCTGCTGCGGCTGGACGCCTCCGACCGGGACATCATGCTGGACACCTTGACGGCCTGGCTCGCCTGCGACGGCTCCGCCCAGCGTGCCGCCGGCCGGCTCTACTGCCACCGCAACACGGTGCTGAACCGGCTGCGCCGCTGCGAGCAGCTCACCGGCCGCTCCCTGACCCGGCCCACGGACGTCGTGGAACTCTCGCTCGCCCTGGCCGCCCGCAACCTGCTGGATCCCTGACGGACACCCGGCGGGCGCGGGCGGACCGTCCGTCCGCCGGCCGCTCAGATCCCGAGCTGCTTCGCCTCGTGCAGCTTCGTGATCGCGTCCTTGTCGCCGTCCAGTTCCACATCGGCCACCTGCTGCCGGCCGAGCGCGAACATCAGCAGCTCCGCGGGCTCACCCGTCACCGTCACGACCGGAGTGCCCTTGTGCGCGACGGCGGTCTGGCCGTCCGGGCGGCGCAGCACCAGACCGGTCGGGGAGCCGCGGCCGGCCAGCCGGGCCGTGCGCTCCAGCCGGGACCACAGGGCGTCCTGGAACACCGTGTCCAGCTCGCGCGGCGTCCAGTCGGGCTGCGCGCGCCGCACGTCCTCGGTGTGGACGTAGAACTCGACCGTGTTCGACGCCTCGTCGATCTGCTTCAGGGAGAACGGCGAGAACCGCGGCGGACCCGTACGGATCAGCTGGATCAGCTCCTCGTACGGCTTCTCGGCGAACTCCGCCATCACCCGCTCCAGCCGCGCCGCGAGCGGTTTGATCAGGATTCCGCCGGCCGCGTCGGCGCGGCGCTCGCGGACCACCACGTGCGCGGCGAGGTCCCGGGCGTTCCAGCCCTCGCACAGGGTCGGGGCGTCCGGGCCCACGGCCTCCAACAGATCGGCCAGGAGAAGTCGTTCACGCTTGGCATGGGTCGACATGCGGCAAGCCTACGACCGCCCCCTCCGTCCGCCCAGTGGACGCAGGCCGCCGGGAGGGCGCGCCCGCGCCGGACGGCCCGGGCGGCGTCCGGCCCGTGGACGAGAGCGGGACGCGTCCGCGCGGCGCGGCAGAATGGCACCCATGACCAGCACGCCTCAGCCCAGCAGGCCCAGCGGCCTGGACCCCGAGATCGTCGCGCGCCTCAAGCGCAGCGCCGACGGGCTCGTCCCCGCCATCGCCCAGCAGTACGACACCGGTGAGGTGCTCATGCTCGGCTGGATGGACGACGAGGCGCTGCATCGCACCCTCACCACGGGCCGCTGCACGTACTGGTCGCGCAGTCGCCGGGAGTACTGGGTCAAGGGCGACACCTCCGGCCACGTCCAGCACGTGAAGTCCGTGGCCCTGGACTGCGACGCCGACACGCTCCTGGTGAAGGTCGACCAGGTGGGCGCGGCCTGCCACACCGGCGCCCGCACCTGCTTCGACGCCGACGTGCTGCTCAAGGACGCCGATTCCGGCGTACCGTCACTGGATCAGTAGGGTCAGCCGCCATGGACCTCGAGACCTTCCGCAAGCTGGCCACGGACCGCCGTGTGATCCCCGTCAGCCGCAAGCTCCTCGCGGACGGCGACACGCCGGTCGCGCTCTACCGCAAGCTCGCCGCCGAGCGCCCCGGCACCTTCCTCCTGGAGTCCGCGGAGAACGGCCGCTCCTGGTCCCGTTACTCCTTCGTGGGCGTCCGCTCGGCCGCGACGCTCACCGAGCGGGACGGGCGGGCGCACTGGCTCGGCGCCCCGCCCGTCGGCGTCCCCGTGGACGGCGACCCGCTGGCCGCCCTGCGCGCCACCATCGAGGCGCTGCACACCCCGCACGGCGAGGGCCTGCCGCCGTTCACCGGCGGCATGGTCGGCTATCTGGGCTACGACATCGTGCGCCGCCTGGAGAAGATCGGCCCCGGTGAGCGGGACGACCTGAAGCTGCCCGAGCTGACCATGCTGCTCACCAGCGACCTGGCCGTCATGGACCACTGGGAGGGCTCGGTCCAGCTGATCGCCAACGCGATCAACCACAACGACCTCGACACCGGCGTCGACGAGGCCTACGCGGACGCCGTCGCCCGCCTCGACGCCATGGAGGCCGACCTGTCGCGCGCGGTGTCCCAGCCGCCCGCCGCGCTCCCGCCCTCCGAACTGCCCGAGTACACCGCCCTGTGGGGCGGCCCGGACTTCCGGGACGCCGTCGAGGACATCAAGGAGCGCATCCGGGCGGGCGAGGCCTTCCAGGTCGTCCCCTCGCAGCGCTTCGAGACGCCGTGCACCGCGAGCGCCCTGGACGTGTACCGGGTACTGCGGGCGACCAACCCGTCGCCGTACATGTACCTGTTCCGCTTCGACGGCTTCGACGTCGTCGGCTCGTCCCCCGAGGCCCTGGTCAAGGTCGAGGACGGGCAGGCGATGGTGCACCCCATCGCGGGCACCCGGCCGCGCGGCGCCACCGTCCAGGAGGACCAGGCCCTCGCCGACGAGCTGATGGCCGACCCCAAGGAGCGCGCCGAGCACCTCATGCTCGTCGACCTGGGCCGCAACGACCTCGGCCGGGTCTGCGAACCCGGCTCCGTCGAGGTCGTCGACTTCATGTCCGTCGAGCGGTACTCGCACGTCATGCACATCGTGTCGACCGTGACGGGGCGGGTCGCGCGGGGGCACACGGCCTTCGACGTCCTGGCCGCCTGCTTCCCCGCGGGCACCCTGTCCGGAGCCCCCAAGCCCCGCGCGATGCAGATCATCGACGAACTGGAGCCGTCCCGGCGCGGGTTGTACGGCGGCTGCGTGGGCTATCTGGACTTCGCGGGCGACTCCGACACCGCCATCGCGATCCGCACGGCCCTGCTGCGCGACGGCACGGCGTACGTCCAGGCGGGCGCGGGCATCGTCGCCGACTCCGACCCGCTCGCCGAGGACCACGAGTGCCGCAACAAGGCGGCGGCCGTTCTGCGCGCGGTGCACACCGCGAACCGGCTGGGCCGGTAGAGCCGTTGGCCTCCGGCCGCGGGGGCTGCCGGACCGTCCGGTTCCGGGCAATAGGACGAGGCTCACGTGAACCCCGGGTGACGGTTCGCCCGGGGTTCAGGCGATAGTGGAGTACGTGACTGCTGTACCTCACCCCCGATCCGAAGCCGCCGGCCCCGCCGGGTCCGGCCGCCGCAGCCTCGGAGTGGCGCTGCTCAGCGGCGCGCTCGGCGCGGCCGTGGCCCTGCTGTCCACCCGGCGCAGCTGGGCGGAGGGCACCGTGACGGTGGCCGGCGGCGACTTCCCGCTGACCGCCAAGGGCAGCGACGTCACGGGCGTGCCCGCGGCGCTCGCCATAGTCGGCCTCGCCGCGCTCGTCGCCGTGTTCGCCGTACGCCGCTCCGGGCGCCTGCTCGTCTCCGCGCTGCTCGCCCTCTCCGGCGCGGGCACCGTCGTCGCGGCCGTGCTCGGCGCGGGCGACAGCTCCGCACTCGACGAGAAGGCCGCCGCCTCCTCCGGCAACACCGCCGCCACCGCCGACGCGCTCAGCCACACCGCCTGGCCGTACGTCGCGGCCGTGGGCGGGGCGCTGATCCTCCTCGCGGGGCTGCTCGCACTGCGCTACGGCAGCCTGTGGCCGGTGATGTCGGGCCGCTACGAACGCGACGGGACGCCCCGGCCGCGGAAGGCCGAGCCGGTCGACCCCGACCGTCCCGAGGACCTGTGGAAGGCGCTCGACCGCGGAGAGGACCCGACGGGCCCCGACCCGGCCGGAACCTGAGAGCTCCGCCGCGTCCCCGGCCCGCCCGGCACCCCGGTCACGCACCGGGGCAGGCGGCGCGCGAGGACGGACCCCCCGCTCACGGCACGCGCCCGAGTACGGGACAATGGACGTGAGCGTCCGACTCACATACGCATACAGCAACGAGGAGCAAGTCATGGCGGGCAGCAGCCACGGTCACACCCCGGCCGCCTGGACCGGTGTCATCATCGCCTTCATCGGTTTCTGCGTCGCGGGTGCCTTCATGGTGATGGCCCAGCCACTGGGTTTCTGGGCGGGCATGGTCGTCGTCGCGCTCGGCGGTGTCGTCGGCTTCGTCATGAAGTCCGCGGGCCTCGGCCAGCAGAAGTCCACCCCGGTCCGCGAGACGGCGGGTGCCCAGGGCTGACCGCCCCGCGAACCTCCCGAGAGGCGGTCCCGGCACGGCCGGGGCCGCCTCTCGCGTTCTCGTGACAGGCGCGTGACGCGGGAGAGGGGCACAATGCGTGGGGTGAACGCAGAAACCCAGAGGGTGACGCGGGCGGCCGGACTTCCGGACGTGCTGCGCCGGCTCCTCGTCCCCGGTGGGGTGCTGGCCGCTGTCGCCGGTGCCTTCGCGTACGTGGGGGCCGTCGACCCGAACCAGCCCGGCCACTACCCGGTCTGCCCGCTGCTGCGCTTCACCGGCGTGTACTGCCCCGGCTGCGGAGGTCTGCGCAGCGCGCACGCCTTCGTGCACGGGGACATCGCGGCGGCGCTCACCGACAACGTGCTCGCGGTCGCCGGATACCTGGTCTTCGCGGTGGTGTGGGCCGTCTGGGTGGTCCGCTCGGTCCGCGGACGGCCGGTGCGGCTCGATCTCGGACCGGTCCACCTGTGGAGCCTGGGTGCGTTGGTGCTGGTCTTCACCGTTGTCCGGAACCTGCCGTTCGGCGGCTGGTTGCATCCTTGATCAACGGGCAAACGTCCAGGTAGTGGGACCGGCGTCAACCGGATGCAAGGCCTACGCCTTCCTCCGGATACCATCACAAGTGACCCGTCCGAACCGTCCGGGACGGTGCACCCGGGTCGACTGCTTCAACCCTCCACCGCAGGAAGGGGGCCGCTCGCGTGAGCGTGCTCGACGAGATCATCGACGGAGTCCGTGCCGACCTCGCGGAACGGCAGGCGCGCGTCAGCCTCGACGAGCTCAAGGAGCGCGCGGCGAAGGCTCCGGCTGCCAAGGACGGCGTGGCCGCCCTGCGCGGTGACGGCGTCAAGGTCATCTGCGAGGTCAAGCGGTCCAGCCCCTCCAAGGGCGCGCTGGCCGCGATCGCCGACCCGGCCGGCCTCGCCGCGGACTACGAGGCGGGCGGCGCCGCCGTCATCTCCGTGCTGACCGAGGAGCGCCGCTTCGGCGGCTCGCTCGCGGACCTGGAGGCCGTCCGCGCCCGCGTGGACATCCCGGTCCTGCGCAAGGACTTCATCGTCACGTCGTACCAGCTGTGGGAGGCCCGCGCGTACGGCGCCGACCTCGCGCTGCTGATCGTCGCCGCCCTCGACCAGCCCGCCCTGGAGTCCCTCATCGAGCGCGCCGAGTCCATCGGGCTCACCCCGCTCGTCGAGGTGCACGACGAGGACGAGGTCGAGCGCGCGGTGGACGCGGGAGCCAAGGTCATCGGTGTCAACGCGCGCAACCTGAAGACGCTGAAGGTCGACCGCACGACCTTCGAGCGCGTGGCGCCGGAGATCCCCGACTCCATCGTCAAGATCGCCGAGTCCGGCGTCCGCGGCCCGCACGACCTCATCGCGTACGCCAACGCCGGCGCCGACGCGGTCCTGGTGGGCGAGTCGCTCGTCACCGGCCGTGACCCGAAGACCGCGGTCTCCGACCTCGTCGCGGCCGGGGCCCACCCCGCGCTGCGCCACGGACGGGACTGACCCGCCCCGTGTCCGTCGCGCCCTCCGCCGTCGCCGACTCCCGTCCGGGCCTTCGCCCCGACGGTGAGGCGGCACGCCCGGGGTGCGGGGGCACGCACACCGGTCGGCCCGCCGTGCGCTCCGCCGCGGCACCGTCCCCCGCCTCGGCGGTCCGGGACCCGTACGCCTGTCTCGCCCGCGGCTGCCGTCCGCGCGGCTGCCGGGCGCCCGCGCGGCGCGTGCACGGCCGCCGGGTCCGTTACGTCATCGGCGACGAGCCGGGCCAGGTCAACGGCATGCGATGGCCCGAGCGCGTACGCGCGCTCGCGCCTCTCCCGGCCACGTCCTGTCTGCGGGCGGTCTGAGCCGGAGACCGGCACCGGCCACTCCAGGAGATCCGCCCCGCACACCGCCGGGCGCCTTTCCGGGCGAGGGGCGGGCTCCGCCCGTCCCTCCGTCGAGTGGCTCCGCCCGGCGCGGCACCGCCGATCTCCGCCGCGCGGCCGCATGCCGTCGTGGCGGACCTCCCCACCCGACCACTGACCCGTCCGGACCGCCCGGCCGCCATGCGGCGGGGCGTCCGCCGTGGAGGGTGGACGGGACGGCTCGGCCCCGTGCCGCAGGCGCATCGCGGGCGTACGTGGCTAACGTGACCACTGACCGGCCTTCAACCGGGGCGACAGCCCCTGCGAGGTAATCGCATGCCCAGCGAGTTCTTCATTCCCGACCCGGAGGGTCGAGTTCCCAGCGCCGAGGGCTACTTCGGCGCGTTCGGCGGCAAGTTCATCCCGGAGGCGCTCGTCGCCGCCGTGGACGAGGTCGCCGTCGAGTACGACAAGGCGAAGGCGGACCCCGAGTTCGCCCGCGAGCTCGACGACCTGCTCGTCCACTACACCGGGCGGCCGAGTTCGCTCACCGAGGTGCCCCGGTTCGCCGAGCACGCGGGAGGCGCCCGCGTCTTCCTGAAGCGGGAGGACCTCAACCACACCGGCTCCCACAAGATCAACAATGTGCTCGGCCAGGCCCTGCTGACCAAGCGGATGGGCAAGACGCGCGTCATCGCGGAGACGGGCGCCGGCCAGCACGGCGTCGCCACCGCGACCGCCTGCGCGCTCTTCGGTCTCGAATGCACCATCTACATGGGCGAGATCGACACCCAGCGCCAGGCGCTGAACGTGGCCCGGATGCGGATGCTCGGCGCCGAGGTCATCGCCGTGAAGTCCGGCAGCCGCACCCTCAAGGACGCCATCAACGAGGCGTTCCGCGACTGGGTCGCCAACGTCGACCGCACCCACTACCTCTTCGGCACCGTCGCGGGCCCCCACCCCTTCCCGGCCATGGTGCGCGACTTCCACCGGGTCATCGGCGTCGAGGCGCGTCGGCAGATCCTGGAGCGCGCCGGACGCCTCCCCGACGCCGCCGTGGCCTGCGTCGGCGGCGGCTCCAACGCCATCGGGCTCTTCCACGCCTTCATCCCGGACGCGGACGTCCGCCTCATCGGCTGCGAGCCCGCCGGGCACGGGGTGGAGACCGGAGAGCACGCCGCGACCCTGACCGCCGGCGAGCCCGGCATCCTGCACGGATCGCGGTCGTACGTCCTCCAGGACGAGGAGGGGCAGATCACCGAGCCCTACTCGATCTCGGCCGGACTCGACTACCCCGGCATCGGCCCCGAGCACTCCTATCTCAAGGACAGCGGCCGGGGCGAGTACCGCGCCGTCACCGACGACGCGGCCATGCAGGCGCTGCGCCTGCTCTCCCGCACCGAGGGGATCATCCCGGCCATCGAGAGCGCCCACGCGCTCGCGGGAGCCCTGGAGGTCGGCAAGGAGCTGGGCAGGGACGGACTGATCGTCGTCAACCTGTCCGGCCGTGGCGACAAGGACATGGACACAGCCGCCCGATACTTCGGCCTGTACGACGAAGGCACCGACGCGGTCGTCCCCGCGGACGCGGCCGGCGAGAACGCCGAGATCGAGGGGGACGCCAAGTGAGCGGCAACATCCAGCTGTTGAGTGACACCCTCGCCGGCGCGAAGGCGGAGGGGCGCTCCGCCCTCATCGCCTACCTGCCGGCGGGTTTCCCGACCGTCGACGGAGGCATCGCCGCGATCAAGGCCGTCTTCGAGGGCGGCGCGGACGTCGTCGAGGTGGGCCTGCCGCACAGCGACCCCGTCCTCGACGGCCCCGTCATCCAGACCGCCGACGACATCGCCCTGCGGGGCGGCGTCAAGATCGCCGACGTGATGCGGACGGTCCGGGAGGCCTTCGAGGCGACCGGGAAGCCCGTCCTCGTGATGACGTACTGGAACCCCATCGACCGCTACGGCGTCGAGCGCTTCACCGCCGAGCTCGCCGAGGCGGGCGGCGCGGGCTGCATCCTGCCCGACCTGCCCGTCCAGGAGTCGGCGCTGTGGAGGGAGCACGCCGAGAAGCACGGCCTCGCGACCGTCTTCGTCGTCGCGCCCAGCAGCAAGGACGCCCGGCTCGCCGAGATCACCGCGGCGGGCAGCGGCTTCGTGTACGCCGCCTCGCTGATGGGCGTCACCGGCACCCGCGAGTCGGTGGGCGCCCAGGCGCAGGATCTGGTGCGGCGCACCCGGACCACCACCGAGCTGCCCGTCTGCGTCGGCCTCGGCGTCTCCAACGCGACCCAGGCCGCCGAGGTGGCCGGGTTCGCCGACGGTGTGATCGTCGGGTCGGCGTTCGTGCAGCGGATGCTGGACGCGCCGGACGAGGCCGCGGGTCTCGACGCCGTGCGCGCCCTCGCGGGCGACCTCGCCGAGGGTGTGCGCAAGAAGGCGTGAGGCCGGTACCGGGGGAGCCGGCGGAGCTGTCGCGCCGGCCCCCGACAGGTGCGTAACGGACAATCCGCTCACTCGAAGGGGTGGACCTGGGACCGGGGAGGCGCGCTGCGCCTCCCCGGTTCGTTCTGCCGGATGTGAGCGAGAACAACCGTGACGTAAAGCGCAATGCCCGCGAGCGGCTGGCGGTCGAGCGAGAGAAGCAGAAGGCCGCGGAGAAGCGCCGGCGCGCGCTGATCGTGGGGGCGTCGGTGGTCTGCGTCCTGGCCCTTGCCGCGGTGGTGGGCGTTCTGGCCGCCAACTCCGGCAAGGAGACCAAGAAGACCGACACGGCGGGACCGGCCGTGTCGCCGTCGGGAGCCACCGGCAAGGACGGTCTCGCCATCCCCGTCGGGAAGGAAGGCGCCAAGTCGACCCTCACGGTGTGGGAGGACTTCCGCTGCCCCGCCTGCCAGGCCTTCGAGGCCATGTACCGGCCCACGATCCATGAGCTGGTCGACGCCGGACAGCTGAAGGTCGAGTACCACCTGGTCACCCTCATCGACGGGAATCTGGGCGGCAGCGGCTCCCTGCGCGCGGCGAACGCCGCGGCCTGCGCCCAGGACGCCGGCAAGTTCACCGAGTACCACGACGTGCTCTACGAGAACCAGCCCAAGGAGACCGACGACGCCTTCGCCGACAACGCCAAGCTCATCGAGCTGGCGGGCAAGGTCGACGGCCTGGACACCCCGGCCTTCCGCAAGTGCGTCAATGACGGGACGCACGACAGCTGGGTCGTGAAGTCGAACACCGCCTTCCAGAACAACGGCCTGCACTCGACCCCGACGGTGCTGCTGGGCGCGACGAACATCTATGCGGACCAGACGATGACGCCCGCCAAGCTGAAGCAGTTGGTGGAGGCGGAGAACAAGTCCTGAGCTCCCCGCACGCCCGCTGCCCCCGGCCCGCCACCCGGCCCGGGGGCAGCCGCACGTTATGGACCCGTTGCCGGGGTGCTTGCCTCAGGTGAGGTCCGGCACGGTAGCGTCGACCCTGCCATGGAACTTGCCTTCATTCCCAGCCCGCCGCGCAGTGTGCTGCATCTCGGCCCCATTCCGCTGCGCGGCTACGCGTTCTGCATCATCATCGGCGTCTTCGTGGCCGTCTGGCTCGGCAACAAGCGCTGGATCGCCCGGGGCGGGCGATCCGGCACCGTTGCCGACATCGCGGTCTGGGCCGTCCCCTTCGGCCTTCTCGGAGGCCGGCTCTATCACGTGATCACGGACTACGAGCTGTACTTCAGCGAGGGCCGTGACTGGGTGGACGCCTTCAAGGTGTGGGAGGGCGGGCTCGGCATCTGGGGCGCCATCGCGCTCGGCGCGGTCGGCGCCTGGATCGGCTGCCGCCGCCGCGGCATCCCGCTGCCCGCGTACGCCGACGCCATCGCCCCCGGCATCGCCTTCGCGCAGGCCATCGGGCGCTGGGGCAACTGGTTCAACCAGGAGCTGTACGGCAAGGCCACGGACCTGCCCTGGGCGCTGCACATCACCTCCTCCGCGGACGGCCGCGTCCCGGGCTACTACCACCCGACGTTCCTGTACGAGTCGCTGTGGTGCATCGGCGTCGGTCTCCTGGTCATCTGGGCCGACCGCCGCTTCCAGCTCGGCCACGGCCGCGCCTTCGCGCTGTACGTCGCCGCCTACTGTGTCGGCCGCGGCTGGATCGAGTACATGCGCGTCGACGACGCCCACCACATCCTCGGTCTGCGTCTGAACGACTGGACCGCGATGCTGGTCTTCCTGCTCGCGGTGCTGTACATCGTGATCTCCGCGCGCCGCCGTCCGGGCCGGGAGGCCGTCGTGGAGCCGGGCGCGGACGCCCCCGGTGACAAGGACGGCGAGACCGCCGCGGCCACCGAGGCCCCCGGCAAGGACGCGGACGTCTCTGGCAAGGACGTTTCCGGCAAGGACGCGGACGACTCCGCCGACCGGGTGAAGCCCGCGGACGCGGCTGCCGAGCGACCCGGTGAGCCCGGCTCCGCCGAGGACACCGACGTCGTCGAGGACGTCGAGCCGGCGACCGCCGACGAGGCGGGGACGGCCAAGAAGGGCTGACCTTCCGTACCCCAAAGGGGGCGCCGCGTCCGGGACGCGGCGCCCCCTTCGTATGCGGGGCCGGGCCCGCTACGTCAGACGGCGCGCCAGCGCGAGGGTGCGATGGGCGGCCATCACCACCGCCGCGTCGACGAACCGGCCGTCGGGCAGGGCCAGGGCGCCCGCGTCGCTCTCGGCGGCCTTCACGACGGCCTCGGCCGAGTCGATCTCCGCCGGGGTGGGGAGATAGGCCTGCTCGATGATGGGCAGCTGACGGGGATGGATGGCCGCACGCCCGAGGAAACCGAGTGTGCGCCCGTGTCCGCAGGACGAGGCCAGCCCCTCCACGTCACGGATGTCCGGGTAGACCGACTGGACGGGCGGGGGCAGGCCCGCCGCACGCGCGGCCACGACCACACGGGCGCGCGACCAGTCCAGGCCGGTGTCGTTGCGGACGCCGAGGTCGGCCCTCAGGTCGGTCTCCCCGATGGCGATGCCGTGCAGTGCCCGATGCGACGAGGCGATGGCGAAGGCGTGCTCCACGCCGAGCGCCGTCTCCAGCAGCGCGTACAGGGGAATCGCGGCGCCGTCGGCGGGTGTGGCCTCCTGCGCGACCCGTACGACGTCTGAGGGCGAGGACACCTTGGGGAGCCGGATGCCGGACAGACCGGGGAGCGGGGAGAGGGTCTTGAGGTCGGTCTCCGTCAGCGGGTTGTCCAGGGCGTTGACGCGGACGTGGACCGGGACGGGCGGCGGATCGCGCAGCAGGTCGGCGGTGGCCTCGCGGGCGTACGCCTTGCGGTCCGGGGCCACCGCGTCCTCCAGGTCGACCAGCACGACGTCCGCTCCGGAGGCCAGGGCCTTGGCGACCACGGCGGGACGGTCCCCTGGGGCGTACAGCCAGGTGAGGGGGAACTCCGCGGTCACAGAGCGCCCTCCGCCCGCAGCGCGCCGATCTCCGCCCCGGTCAGACCGAGTTCGGTGAGGACCCGCTCCGTGTCCGCGCCGTGCGGGCGGCCCGCCCAGTGGATCGCGCCCGGCGTGCCGGAGAGCCGGAAGAGGACGTTCTGCATGCGCAGCGGTCCCAGGTCGGGGTCGTCGAGGGTGGTCACGGTGTCCAGGGCCGCGTACTGCGGGTCGGTCATCACGTCCCGGACGTCCTGCACGGGGGCCACCGCGGCCTCCGCCTTCTCGAAGGCCTCCAGGACCTCGGTGCGGTCGTGCCGGGCGATCCACGAGCCGACCGCCTCGTCCAGGACGTCCGCGTGACGTGCCCGGTCCGCGCCCGTCGCGAACCACGGCTCGTCGATCAGGTCCGGGCGTCCGACCAGCCGCATCACCCGCTCCGCGATCGACTGCGCCGACGTGGAGACCGCCACCCAGGAGCCGTCCGCCGTGCGGTAGGTGTTGCGGGGGGCGTTGTTCGCGGAGCGGTTCCCGGTGCGCGGCTGGACGTGGCCGAGCTGGTCGTACCAGATGGGCTGCGGCCCGAGGACGGTCAGGATCGGTTCGATGATCGCCATGTCGATGACCTGGCCCTCGCCGGTGCGGTCGCGGGCCCGCAGCGCGGTCATCACGGCGTACGCCGTGGCCAGGCCCGCGATCGAGTCGGCGAGCCCGAAGGGCGGCAGGACCGGCGGCGCGTCCGGCTCACCGGTGACCGCCGCGAAGCCGCTCATCGCCTCGGCGAGCGTGCCGAAGCCGGGGCGGTGCGCGTAGGGGCCGAACTGACCGAACGCGGTGACCCGGGCCAGCAGCAGGCGGGGGTTGGCGGCCGACAGTTCGTCCCAGCCCAGGTCCCACTTCTCCAGCGTGCCGGGGCGGAAGTTCTCGACGATCACGTCGGCGGTGGCGGCGAGCCGGAGCAGGGTCGCGCGGCCGCCGCGCTTGGACAGGTCCAGCGTGATCGTGTGCTTGTTGCGGCCGAGGAGCTTCCACCACAGGCCGACGCCGTCCTTCGACGGGCCGTGGCCGCGCGACGGATCCGGCTTGGCCGGATGCTCCACCTTGATGACCTCCGCGCCGAAGTCGCCGAGCATGGTGGCGGCCAGCGGTCCGGCGAAGAGGGTCGCGAGGTCCAGGACGCGCAGCCCGGCGAGCGGGCCGTCGCGTTCCGGTCGGGCGCTCGCGCGATGTGCCGGCCTCGTGCGCTGCGGGTGCGCGCTCGCCGGACCGGTGCCGTGCGGGCCCGCCGGGCGGCCCGGGCGCGCGGTCATGAGCGCGCACCGTTCGACTGCGCGGCCTGGGCGTCGATCTCCGAGCGGTACGGCATCGAGGAGGACGCCCCCGGCCGCTGCACCGAGAGCGCCGCGGCCGCCGACGCCCAGACGAGCGCCTCCGGCATCTCCCGGCCCTCGGCGAGCGCCACGGCGAGGGTGCCGGCGAAGGTGTCGCCCGCACCGGTCGAATCCACCGCGGTCACCCGGGGAGCGGGCACGGTGAGGGGCCGTGCGCCCCGGGCCGCGTACAGACTGCCCGCCGCGCCCAGGGTGACGACGACCTGCGGGACCTGTTCGAGCAGGGCCGCGGCGGCCTCGTACGGGTCGGTGACGCCGGTGAGCGCGGCGGCTTCGTGCTCGTTGGGCAGCAACAGGTCGATGGCACCGAGCAGTTCGGCTGCCAGGGGCTGGGCGGGGGAGGGGGTCAGGATCGTGCGGACGCCGTGCCGGCGCGCGGCCCGGGCGCCCGCGACGACCGCGTCGAGCGGGATCTCCAGCTGGAGCAGGAGGGCGTCGGCGGCGGCGATGAGCCCCTCGTCGCCGGGGGCGAGGGCGGTGACCGTGCCGTTGGCGCCGGGGACGACGACGATGGCGTTGCCGCCCTCGTCGTCGACGACGATGTGCGCGGTGCCCGACGGGCCCTCGGTGGTGCGCAGATGGTCGGTGTCCACGCCCGAGTGCTCCAGCGTGGACCGTAGCTGGCTGCCGAAGGCGTCCGCGCCCACCGCGCCGATCAGCGAGACGTCGGCGCCGGCGTGCGCCGCGGCCACCGCCTGGTTGGCCCCCTTGCCGCCGGGGATCGTACGGAACTCCCGTCCCGTCACGGTCTCCCCGCGCTGCGGGGCCTTGGGGACGTACGCGACGAGGTCCATGTTCGTGCTGCCGAGCACGGCGATGTGGGTCATGGGCGACGGATCTCCCGTTGTGTGAGGTGGGCGAGGGTGTCGAAGCCGATGCCGTCGAAGTCGGCGATCGAGGTGGCGAGCCGGTTCTTCAGGGGACTGGTCCAGCGGTCGGGCAGGGCCAGGGGGTCGCCCGCGAGGAGGCCCGCGACGCTGCCGGCCGTCGCGCCGTTCGAGTCGGTGTCCCAGCCGCCCGACACCGTCCGGCAGATGGAACCGGTGAAGTCGCCGTCCGCGTGGGTCAGGGCGGCGGCGATCAGGGCGGTGTTGGGCACGGCGTGCACCCAGTGGCAGTCGTGGTGGACGGCGTGCAGTTCGTCGACGACCGTGTCGAAGTCGTCCGTCGTACGGGCGAGCCGGACGGCGTGCCGGACCGCGCGGGCCAGTCGGGAGCCGGGCGGCACGACGGTGAGTCCGATGCCGAGACACCGGTGGACGTCACTTGCCCCGCCGGCCGCCTCGGCGATGACCGCGGCCGTGAACATCGCCGCGTAGACGCCGTTGGCGGTGTGGGTGAGGGTGGCGTCCCGGTGTGCCTGTGCCGCGGCGGCGCCCGGATCACCGGGATTGGTCCAGCCGTGCACGTCGGCGCGGATCAGTGCGCCGATCCACTCGCGGAACGGGTTGCGGTGGCGAGCCGTCCGCGGGGGCTCGATGCCGGACAGGAGGTTGCGGTAGGCGACGCGTTCCGCGGTGAACGTACGACCCGCGGGGAGTTCGTCCAGCCAGAGCCGGGCCACGTCCGCGGTGGTGAACCGTCTGCCGTGGCGTTGCAGCAACAGGAGGTTCAGAAGCGGGTAGTTGAGGTCGTCGTCCTCCGGCATGCCGTCGATGTTCTCGGCGAGGGAAGTGGGCGCGGAGCGCTTGTTCCAGGGGTATGCCTCCTTGAGGTGCCCGGGCAGCCCGCGCGCCGTGAACCAGGTGTGCAGGGGCCAGTTCCCGGTGGCCCGGGCCAGTTCCCTGATGCCCCGCAGGGGCAGCTTCTCCACCGGTTTGCCCAGCAGGCAGCCGACCGCCCTGCCCAGCCAGGCCGCTTCGAGGCGGGCCCGGCCGGGGACCGGCGGCGGTACCGGTGGTGGCGCCGGCCAGTCCGCGCAGTGCGCTCTGATCCTCGTCAGGCCGGTCGGCTCCTGGTGCGCCGACGTGCTGGGCAGGTCCGCCAGCTCGTCGAGCAGGTCCTCGGCCAGGACCCGCAGATACGGGGAGACGGGGGTCGGGGAGGAGCCCGCGCGCAGCGGGGCCGCGGGGCCGCCCGCCGCGCGCCAGCGGGCCGCGACGGCCGCGGGGGAGCGGCCGTCCTGGGTCGCCTGGTGGAGTTCGTGGCCGAGGAGGTCCTCGGGCTGGACCCAGGTCAGCCGGAGCGTCTGCGCCGGCGACCCGGCGGAGCCGGTCACCGTGGTCCCGCCAGGGCCGCGTACGCCGATTCGTGGCCCCGGCGGCGGCACACGTCCCGCTCGAAGATCTCCCGGGTCACCTCCGCGAGCGTCCTGGCCGGGCCGTCCAGGTCGAGGCGGCTCGACTCCGCCACCGTCTTCGACCAGTCGTGCGGGACCTCGGAACCGAGGGCGCCCGCGAGCGCCCCGGCCATGGTCGCGATGGAGTCGCAGTCGCGTCCGTAGTTGACCGCGCCGAGGACCGCGTGCCGGTAGTCGCCGTCCGCGACCACCAACATGCCGAGGGCGACGGGGAGTTCCTCGATGGAGTGCAGGCGTGACGGGCGGCGGGCGCCCAGCGACGGGGCACGGTAGTCGGGGCCGACGGTGTCGTAGGGGGCCACCGCCTCGCGCAGCGGGGCCAGCGCGGACTCGAAGTCCGTGTGGCGGGCGGCGACTTCGCAGACCGCCTCGACGGCGTCGCGGGTACCGTCCTTCGCCAGCGCCAGGCAGGTGTCGACCACCGAGGCGGGGGTCGCCCCGGGGGCGCAGGCCGCCGCGACCGCCGCGGCGAAGACGCCCGCGGCCTCGCGGCCGTACGACGACTGGTGGGCGCCGGCGACGTCGAGCGCCTCGGCGTACGCGGCGGCCGGGTTCGCCGCGTTGACCAGGCCGACCGGGGCCATGTACATCGCCGCACCGCAGTTGACGATGTTGCCGGTGCCCGCCTCGCGCGGGTCCACGTGGCCGTAGTGCAGGCGGGCCACCAGCCACTTCTCCGCGAGGAAGATCCGTTGCAGGGGGAGCGCCTCGGCCTCCAGCTCGGGGACCCAGCGGGGGGTGCCCATGAGGTCGGGCACCAGGTGCTCGGCGACGGAGTACGCGTCGAGGTGGTCGCGGACGGTGGCGTACACCCGTACCAGCGCATGGGTCATCAACGTGTCGTCGGTGACGTGTCCGTCGCCCTTGTGGTACGGGGCGATGGGGCGGGCGGTGCGCCACGCGTCGCCGTTCCAGGGGCCGACGATGCCGTGCACCCGGCCGCCGTGGCGCTCGGTGATCTGCTCGGGGGAGTACCCCTCGACGGGGCCGCCGAGCGCGTCGCCGACGGCGGCTCCGACGAGGGCTCCGGTGATCCGTTCGTCGAGGGTTCCCGTTCCTTCTCCTTTGGGCGTCATGCCCGAATCATCCCTCTGGGTGGGCCAGTTCCGTCGCTTCGAGCAGATCGGCGAGTCCGATGAGGTCCGTCCCGGTCAGCCGGGGCAGCGCACAGCCGGAAAGCGTGCGGCAGGCGTCGCGCCAGGCGGCGGGGATCGCCGCACCCCCGCCGAGGGCGCCGGTCAGCGCGCCCGCGAGCGCCGGGGCGGAGTCGGCGACCCGGGACAGACAGGCGGCGGCCGGTACCGCCTCGGCGATCCGGCCGCGCGCGGCGGTGGCCAGGGCGAGGGCCACCGGGACGGTCTCGGCGGCGGCGATGCCGTAGCTGTACACGTGATCCACGATCTGGTGTTCCAGCAGCGGGACCAGGGCGAACGTGCCCTCGGTGGCACGCGCGAGGGTGAGCGCGTGCCGGGCGTTGCGGCCGATCTCCGTCGACTCGGGGAGTTCCGCGAGCGCAGCGTCCGCGCAGGCGTCGACGTCGGCCCCGGCGAGGGCCAGCGCCAGTGCCGCCGCCATCGCCCGGGCGCCGTGCACACCGTCGCCGTCCTGGGTGTAGCGGGCATCGAACTCCGCGAGTTCGGCGGCGAGTCGGGGGTCGCCCGGGTGGGCCACGGCCAGCACGCAGGCCCGGACGCAGGCCGCGTCGTCGAAGTAGTGCGGATTGTCGTGGCCGGTGGCCGGCGGGCGCAGTCCGGTGGCGAGGTTGCCGAGCCCGGCCCGCACGGAGATCCGGGCGCGCAGCGGGAGCAGTGCGGACTCGACCTCCGGGGCGCGTTCCGCGGCGGCGGCGACCTCGCTGGCGATCGCGTTCCACGACAGGTCGATGGACGCCCGCATCCGCCGCTCCCGGCTCAGGTCGCCGAGCGCGGCGCCCTCTCCGGCGCGCAACACGGCCTCCGCCGCGAACGCCGCCCACTCCGCGTCGTCCGACGGGCCGAGCCTGAGCGGCTCCGGCGGCTGGTTGAGCGCGATCGGCACGGGCAGCGTCGTGGTCGCGTTCTGCTCCGCGAACGTGTCCAGCTCCCGGGTCAGCCGCCGCGTCCACTCGGGCATCCGCGCGGCCCTGTGCCGGGCCGCGGGCCATCCCGCCGCGTCCCCCGCGGCGAGCCCGAGGAGCAGCCCCTCGATGCGCCGGACGCGCGGCCGCCGGGCCAGGCCCGCACGGACCTCGCGGCCGGGCTCCGCAGCGGGGTCTTCCACGACGACGATCCGTACCGGGCCGTCGGAGCGCCCGGGAACGGCCTGGTGGGCGGCGGGTTCGGGGGTGGTCTCCCGGGCGGCGAAGGGTGCGGTGGCGATCTCCGGCGCGGGGAGAGGCGCAGGGCCGGTCTCCGCGACGTCCGGCAGTGCGGGAGCGGTCTCCGGGACGACAACGGGTGCCGTGGTGACCTCCGGGACGGTGCCTGGTGCTGTGGTGATCTGCGGGACGGCGAGGGGTGGCGGGGTGGTGTCCGGGGCGGCCGGTGGGGCGGGCGTGGGTTCTGGGGCTGCGGCGGGTGCCGGAGTGTTGTCCGGGACGGTGCCTGGTGCTGTGGTGATCTGCGGGACGGCGAGGGGTGCCGGGGTGGTGTCCGGGGCGGCCGGTGGGGCGGGCGTGGCTTCCGCGGCGGTGGCGGGCGCCGGCGTGGCTCCCGTTGCGGCCGCCGCTGGGGGTGCGGCCTCCGGGGTGGAGGCAGGCGCGGGCGTGGGCTCCGGGGCGGTGGGAGACGAGCCCGCGGGAGGTGCGGGCGTGGGCTCCGGGGCGGACGCCGCGCCCTCGCCCGCGCGTTCCGCGGGCTCGTCTCCGACCAGGCCGGGCCTCACGGGCGCACCTCCTCGTCCTCGGCGGCCGGCACGTAGGCGTCGGCGTACGCGTCGGCGCCGGGGGGCGGGCACGGGTGCGGGCCCGCGGGCGGACGTCCGCCGGAGGAGGCGGGCAGGCGCCTGCCCGCGGTGGTCAGCGGGCGCCGGCCGGAGAGCGGCGGCAGGTACGCCCCCGGTTCCAGCGGAGGCCACTCGCCCCGGGCACCGGCCTCGCCCCGTGGACGCCCCTGGGGGCCCCACTTGCCCGCGTCCTCCGGCGTCAGCAGCTCCGCCACGTCCAGGACGTGGTGGCCCTTCATGGAGGGCAGGCAACTGCCCCGGGCCGGGCCGATCGCCGCGGCCCAGGCGGCCGGGATCGCCGAGACGCCGTGGGTCGCGCCGGCCAGGGCACCGGCCACCGCGGCCGTGGTGTCGGCGTCGCGGCCCATGTTGACGGCCGTGAGCACGGACTCCTCGAAGGCGCCGTCGGCGGCGGCGTACGCGCCGAAGGCGAGGGCCACCGCCTCCGGTGCCAGGTCGGTCCAGGGGTAGCCGCCGATGACGACCGCCGAGCGGACCGCCCGCTCGCCCCGGTGGGCGACCGCGACCGCCCGGCGCAGCGAGCGGGCCGTCCAGGAGTCGTCCGGGATCACCGCCAGCGCGGAGGCGACGACCGCGATGGTGTGGGCACCCGCCATGGCCGCGGCGACACCCGCCGCGACCGCCTGGCCGCCGTAGATGCCCTCGCCGTCGTGGCTCACCGAACCGTCGACGGCCACGAGCCGTGCGGCCTCCGCCGGGCGGCCGGCCGCGAAGACCCCGAAGGGCGCCGCCCGCATCGCCAGCCCGTCGCTCCAGGCGTGCCGGTGCTGGGCCGAGATCGGCGCCGCCAGCCCCCGGCGCAGGTTCTCCAGCGTGCCGCGTTCGCTGAATCCGGCGCCCCGGAAAGGGCCCTCGTCGCGGTCGGCGATCCACTGGTGCCAGGCCGCCTCGACATGGGCGACGGTGAGTGCCGAGCCGTGCCGGGCCAGCAGCAGTCCTGAGAAGATCGCGTACTCGGTGTCGTCCGTCCCGGCCGGATGCTCGGTGACGTACCCGGTGATCCGGCCCCATTTCGCGCGGATCTCCGACGGCTTCATGTTCTCGGCGGGCGCGCCCAGCGCGTCCCCGACGGCCAGTCCCAGCAGCGCGCCGCGCGCCCGCTCGCGGAGTTCGGCGGCGTCCCCGGGCGCCGGGACCGACGGAATGCAGGCGATGGAAGCCATACGTGCCTCTCTTCCGAGGACCCCTGCCGGTGCGCGGACTTCGGTGCGCGGAGCCCTTTGCGGATCTGTCCCACATCGGCGGTTGACAAGAGCCTCACGGACCCCGCTGTCACCCGGTCGACATCTGTGCGTCTCACATCTCGGATGAGCGGAAGGAAGTAAAGCCGCAGGTAAGCCCAGCCTTTCCTTGCTGGCGGGCAGGAAATTCCAAGCGTACTTTGAGGGTTGTCGAAAAGTGGAAACAGTCCAATCAAGCATCATGGGGGACCCCGGCATGGCCATCATCGAGACCGAAGCGACCCTGCACGAGGCGCACCGCGACAACCACACGCACCGCGATGTCAACGGCGGCTGGCTGCGCCCTGCCGTGTTCGGCGCGATGGACGGGCTCGTCTCGAACCTCGCCCTCATGACCGGTGTCGCCGGCGGTGCCGTCTCCCACCGGACGATCGTGATCACGGGACTCGCGGGGCTCGCCGCGGGCGCCTTCTCGATGGCGGCCGGCGAGTACACCTCCGTCGCCTCGCAGCGCGAACTCGTCGAGGCGGAACTCGACGTGGAGAGAAGGGAGCTGCGCAAGCACCCCAAGGACGAGGAGCGCGAGCTCGCCGACCTGTACGAGGCGCGTGGCGTCGAGCCGGAGCTGGCGCGCGAGGTCGCCCGGCAGCTCTCCCGCGACCCCGAGCAGGCCCTGGAGATCCACGCGCGCGAGGAGCTGGGCATAGACCCGGGCGACCTGCCCTCGCCCTCCGTCGCCGCCGTGTCGAGCTTCGGTTCCTTCGCCCTCGGCGCCCTGCTCCCCGTCCTGCCGTATCTGCTCGGCGCGACGGCCCTGTGGCCGGCCCTCGTGCTCGCGCTCATCGGCCTTTTCGCGTGCGGTGCCGTCGTGGCCAAGGTGACCGCCCGGTCCTGGTGGTTCAGCGGACTGCGGCAGCTCGCTCTCGGTGGCGCGGCGGCGGGTGTGACGTACGCCCTGGGCAGTCTGTTCGGTACGGCCGTAGGATGAGTTGCCGAGCACTTATGCAAGGGACTGCATAAGTAGCCGTTACTCGGCGGTTTCGATTCCTTAACCACCGGGCATGAGCCGTAAGCACCGCAGGCAATGACGCCTGCGCCCGCAACCCTCGTGACGAGCGACGATGCCCGCTGCGAACCGGACCGACGGGCACCGATCTGTCCGCTTAGGTCCCCCTTGATTCCACCGTCTGGCGCGGAACCCCGACCGCGACCCCGCGGTGTCCGCATGTTGGAACGGTGTATCCGGTTTTCGAGAACCACTCCATCATGTAACCTGCGTGAAATTTTGAACCCCCAGCAGAGGGCCAACGTCGTCCCTCGGCAGATGTCATATGCCACGACGACGACGGGAGAGCCGATGCGTACGCCGCGCCAGCCGTCCCAGCACTCCGCGAATGGCCAGAACTGGTCCTTCATGGATGCTCGCCCTGCTGCGCAGGGTATGTACGACCCCCGCAACGAGCGCGACGCCTGTGGCGTCGGCTTCGTGGCCACCCTCACCGGCGAGGCGAGCCACGCGCTGGTCGAGCAGGCGCTCACGGTGCTGCGCAACCTGGAGCACCGCGGCGCGACCGGCTCCGAGCCCGACTCGGGCGACGGCGCCGGCATCCTCTCCCAGGTGCCCGACGCCTTCTTCCGTGAGGTGGCCGGATTCGAGCTGCCGGAGGCCGGCGCCTACGCCGTCGGCATCGCCTTCCTGCCCGAGGACACCGCGGCCGACGCCGTCTCGCAGATCGAGACGATCGCGGGCGACGAGGGACTGAAGGTCCTCGGCTGGCGCGAGGTTCCGGTCGCCCCCGACCTGCTCGGTGCCACCGCTCGCTCCACGATGCCCGCCTTCCGGCAGATCTTCGTGGCCGACGGTGCCAGCACGGGCATCGACCTCGACCGCAAGGCGTTCGTGCTGCGCAAGCGCGCCGAGCGCGAGGCCGGCGTCTACTTCCCGTCGCTGTCCGCGCGGACCATCGTCTACAAGGGCATGCTGACCACCGGCCAGCTGGAGCCCTTCTTCCCGGACCTGTCCGACCGCCGCTTCGCCTCCGCGATCGCGCTCGTGCACTCCCGGTTCTCCACCAACACCTTCCCGAGCTGGCCGCTCGCCCACCCGTACCGCTTCGTCGCGCACAACGGCGAGATCAACACGGTCAAGGGCAACCGCAACTGGATGCGTGCCCGCGAGTCCCAGCTCCTCTCCGACCTGTTCGGCGACAAGGGCCTGGAGCGGATCTTCCCCGTCTGCACTCCGGACGCGTCCGACTCGGCCTCCTTCGACGAGGTGCTCGAACTCCTGCACCTCGGCGGCCGTTCCCTCCCGCACTCCGTGCTGATGATGATTCCGGAGGCGTGGGAGAACCACGACTCCATGGACCCGGCCCGCCGCGCCTTCTACCAGTTCCACTCCACGATGATGGAGCCGTGGGACGGCCCGGCCTGTGTCACCTTCACCGACGGCACCCAGGTAGGCGCGGTCCTCGACCGCAACGGCCTGCGCCCGGGCCGCTACTGGGTCACCGACGAGGGCCTCGTCGTCCTCGGCTCCGAGGTCGGTGTCCTCGACATCGACCCCGCCAAGGTCGTCCGCAAGGGCCGCCTCCAGCCCGGCCGGATGTTCCTCGTCGACACCGCCGAGCACCGCATCATCGAGGACGACGAGATCAAGGCCGATCTCGCCGCCGAGAACCCGTACGCGGAGTGGCTGGAAGCCGGCGAGATCGAGCTCTCCGACCTGCCCGAGCGCGAGCACATCGTGCACACCCACGCCTCGGTCACCCGCCGCCAGCAGACCTTCGGCTACACCGAGGAAGAGCTCCGCGTCATCCTCGCGCCCATGGCCAAGGCCGCCGCCGAGCCGATCGGCTCGATGGGCACGGACTCGCCGATCGCCGCCCTCTCGCAGCGTCCGCGTCTGCTCTTCGACTACTTCACCCAGCTGTTCGCGCAGGTCACCAACCCGCCGCTGGACGCGATCCGTGAAGAACTGGTCACCTCCCTGCGCTCCTCGCTGGGCCCGCAGGGCAACCTGCTGGACCCGACGGCCGCCTCCTGCCGCTCGGTCACCCTGCCCTTCCCGGTGATCGACAACGACGAGCTGGCCAAGCTCATCCACATCAACGCCGACGGCGACATGCCCGGCATGAAGGCCGCGACCCTCTCCGGCCTCTACCGGGTCTCCGGCGGCGGCGACGCGCTGGCCGCGCGGATCGAGGAGATCTGCGCCGAGGCCGACGCCGCCATCGAGAACGGCGCCCGGCTGATCGTCCTGTCGGACCGCCACTCGGACGCCGAGCACGCGCCGATCCCGTCGCTGCTGCTCACCGCGGCCGTCCACCACCACCTCATCCGCACCAAGCAGCGCACCCACGTGGGCCTGCTGGTCGAGGCCGGTGACGTCCGCGAGGTCCACCACGTCGCCCTGCTCATCGGCTTCGGCGCCGCGGCGGTCAACCCGTACCTGGCGATGGAGTCCGTGGAGGACCTCGTCCGCGCGGGCACCTTCCTGTCCGGCATCGAGTCCGAGCAGGCCATCCGCAACCTGATCTACGCGCTCGGCAAGGGCGTCCTCAAGGTCATGTCCAAGATGGGCATCTCCACCGTCGCCTCCTACCGCGGCGCCCAGGTCTTCGAGGCCGTCGGCCTGGACGAGGCCTTCGTCGAGAAGTACTTCAACGGCACGGCGACGAAGATCGGCGGCGCCGGTCTCGACGTCATCGCCAAGGAGGTCGCCGCCCGGCACGCCAAGGCCTACCCGGCCTCCGGCATCGCGCCCGCGCACCGCGCCCTCGACATAGGCGGCGAGTACCAGTGGCGCCGCGAGGGCGAGCCGCACCTGTTCGACCCGGAGACGGTCTTCCGCCTCCAGCACGCGACGCGCACCGGCCGCTACGACATCTTCAAGAAGTACACGGACCGGGTGAACGAGCAGTCCGAGCGTCTGATGACGCTGCGCGGCCTGTTCGGCTTCACGTCCGGCCGGCAGCCGATCTCCGTCGACGAGGTCGAGCCCGCCTCCGAGATCGTCAAGCGCTTCTCCACCGGTGCCATGTCGTACGGCTCCATCTCCAAGGAGGCGCACGAGACCCTCGCCATCGCCATGAACCAGCTGGGCGGCAAGTCCAACACCGGTGAGGGCGGCGAGGACCCGGACCGCCTGTACGACCCGGCGCGCCGCTCGTCGATCAAGCAGGTCGCCTCCGGCCGCTTCGGCGTGACCTCCGAGTACCTGGTCAACGCCGACGACATCCAGATCAAGATGGCGCAGGGCGCGAAGCCCGGTGAGGGCGGCCAGCTGCCCGGCCACAAGGTGTACCCCTGGGTCGCCAAGACCCGGCACAGCACCCCGGGCGTGGGCCTCATCTCCCCGCCCCCGCACCACGACATCTACTCCATCGAGGACCTGGCTCAGCTGATCCACGACCTCAAGAACGCCAACCCGCAGGCCCGCATCCACGTGAAGCTGGTCTCCGAGGTCGGCGTCGGCACGGTCGCCGCGGGTGTCTCCAAGGCCCACGCGGACGTCGTCCTGATCTCCGGCCACGACGGCGGTACGGGCGCCTCGCCGCTCACCTCGCTGAAGCACGCCGGTGGCCCCTGGGAGCTCGGCCTCGCCGAGACGCAGCAGACGCTGCTGCTCAACGGCCTGCGCGACCGCATCGTCGTGCAGACCGACGGCCAGCTGAAGACCGGCCGTGACGTCGTCATCGCCGCGCTGCTCGGCGCCGAGGAGTTCGGTTTCGCGACCGCGCCGCTCGTCGTCTCCGGCTGCGTCATGATGCGCGTCTGCCACCTGGACACCTGTCCGGTCGGCATCGCCACCCAGAACCCGGTGCTCCGCGACCGCTTCGCCGGCAAGGCCGAGTACGTGGTGAACTTCTTCCGGTTCATCGCCGAGGAGGTCCGCGAGATCCTCGCCGAGCTGGGCTTCCGCTCCATCGAGGAGGCCGTCGGCCACGCCGAGAACCTCGACGTCACGCGGGCGGTCGACCACTGGAAGGCGCAGGGCCTGGACCTGTCCCCGCTGTTCCACGTGCCCGAGCTGCCCGAGGGCGCGGTGCGTCACCAGACCGTCGCCCAGGACCACGGCCTGGAGAAGGCGCTCGACAACGAGCTGATCAAGCTGGCCGCCGACGCGCTGGCCGCGGACTCCGCGACCGACGCCCAGCCGGTCCGCGCGCAGGTCGCGATCCGCAACATCAACCGCACGGTCGGCACCATGCTCGGCCACGAGGTGACGAAGAAGTTCGGCGGGGCGGGCCTGCCCGACGACACCGTCGACATCACCTTCACGGGATCGGCGGGCCAGTCCTTCGGCGCCTTCCTGCCGCGCGGTGTCACGCTGCGCCTGGAGGGCGACGCCAACGACTACGTCGGCAAGGGCCTCTCCGGCGGCCGGGTGATCGTCCGTCCCGACCGGGGCGCCGACCACCTCGCCGAGTACTCGACGATCGCGGGCAACACCATCGCGTACGGCGCGACGGGCGGTGAGCTCTTCCTGCGCGGCCGCACGGGCGAGCGGTTCTGCGTCCGCAACTCCGGTGCGCTGGTGGTCTCCGAGGGCGTGGGCGACCACGGCTGCGAGTACATGACCGGCGGTCACGCGGTGGTCCTCGGCGAGACGGGCCGCAACTTCGCGGCCGGCATGTCCGGCGGCATCGCGTACGTCATCGACCTCGACCGCGACAACGTCAACGTCGGCAACGTGAACGCCGTCGAGGAACTCGACGACACCGACAAGCAGTGGCTGCACGACGTGGTGCGCCGGCACGCGGAGGAGACCGGCTCCACGGTCGCCGAGAAGCTCCTCGCCGAGTGGTCCGTGTCCGTGGACCGCTTCAGCAAGATCATCCCCAGCACGTACAAGGCAGTGCTCGCCGCCAAGGACGCCGCCGAGCGAGCCGGACTCCCCGAGTCCGAGATCACCGAGAAGATGATGGAGGCGGCGACCAATGGCTGATCCCAAGGGCTTTCTGAACCACGGCCGTGAGGTCGCCCGGTCCCGCCCCGTCGAGGAGCGGGTCCGGGACTGGAACGAGGTCTACGTCCCCGGTTCGCTGCTCCCGATCATCTCCAAGCAGGCGAGCCGCTGCATGGACTGCGGCATCCCGTTCTGCCACAACGGCTGTCCGCTCGGGAACCTGATCCCGGAGTGGAACGACTACGCGTACCGCGAGGACTGGTCCGCCGCGTCCGAGCGCCTGCACGCCACGAACAACTTCCCGGAGTTCACGGGCCGTCTGTGCCCCGCCCCGTGCGAGTCGGCGTGCGTGCTCGGCATCAACCAGCCGGCCGTGACCATCAAGAACGTCGAGGTCTCGATCATCGACAAGGCGTGGGACAGCGGCGACGTCGCGCCCCGCGCCCCCGAGCGGCTGTCCGGCAAGACGGTCGCGGTGATCGGCTCCGGTCCCGCCGGTCTGGCCGCCGCCCAGCAGCTGACCCGGGCCGGCCACACCGTCGCGGTCTACGAGCGCGCCGACCGCGTCGGCGGCCTGCTGCGCTACGGCATCCCCGAGTTCAAGATGGAGAAGCGGCACATCAACCGCCGCATCGAGCAGATGCGCGCGGAGGGCACCCGCTTTCGCACCGGTATCGAGATCGGCCGCGACCTCAAGGCGACGGACCTGCGCAAGCGGTACGACGCCGTGGTCATCGCCGCCGGTGCGACGACCGCCCGCGACCTGCCCGTGCCCGGGCGGGAACTCAACGGCATCCACCAGGCCATGGAGTACCTGCCGCTGGCCAACAAGGTGCAGGAGGGCGACTACGTGGCGCCCCCGATCAGCGCCGAGGGCAAGCACGTCGTCGTGATCGGCGGCGGCGACACGGGCGCGGACTGCGTGGGCACCGCCCACCGCCAGGGCGCGGCCTCGGTCACGCAGCTGGAGATCATGCCGCGGCCGGGCGAGGAGCGGAACGCGGGCCAGCCCTGGCCCACCTTCCCGATGCTCTACAAGGTCACCTCCGCGCACGAGGAGGGCGGCGAGCGGGTCTACTCCGTCTCGACCACCCACTTCGAGGGCGACGAGGACGGCAACGTCCAGTGGCTGCACCTCTCCGAGGTGGAGTTCGTCGACGGCAAGCTGACGCCCAAGCCGGGCACGGAGCGCAAGATCCCCGCCCAGCTGGTGACGCTGGCCATGGGCTTCACCGGCACGGACGTGGAGAACGGCCTGGTCTCCCAGTTCGGCCTGGAGCTCGACGCCCGCGGCAACATCGCCCGCGACGCCGAGTTCGCGACGAACGTCCCCGGCGTGTACGTCGCCGGTGACGCCGGCCGCGGCCAGTCGCTGATCGTCTGGGCGATCGCCGAGGGCCGCTCGGCCGCCCGCGGGGTGGACCGGTTCCTCACGGGCGTCAGCGACCTCCCGGCCCCGATCCGCCCGACGGACCGCTCGCTGATGGTCTGACCCCCCCGAACGGTGACCTGACGGTCACTCATCTGCGTCCCGTACAAAGGCGTACGGAACACAGACGGCGCCTGCCTCACTGTCCCCGACCGGACGAACTGGCAGGCGCCGCCACGTTGTCCGGTGGGGTGTCCCCGGCCGGGGGTCACCCCACCGGTTCCAGAACGCGGCCCCGGGGTCCCGCGCACGACGGTCACTTCACGAAGCGGTACTTCAGGTGGGTGGCGAGGGGCGTGTCGACCACCCTGACCCGTTCCAGGTCCCGCCGTCCGGTGCCCGGTCCGTCGAAGAGCCGCAGCCCGTCGCCGAGCAGCGCGGGCACGACGTGCAGTTGCAGCTCGTCGATGAGCCCTTCCCGCAGGTACTGCCGCACGGTGCTCGCCCCGCCCGCGATGTCGACGTTCTTGTCCCCGGCGGCGGCCCTCGCCCGGTCGAGGGCGCTGTGGATGCCGTCGGTGACGAAGGTGAAGACGGTGCCGCCGTCCTTGACCAGGGTCGGCCGGGGCCGGTGGGTGAGCACGAAGACCGGGGTGCGGAACGGCGGGTTGTCGCCCCAGAACTCCTCGCCGGTGTCGTACATCATCCGGCCCATGACCACCGCGCCGGTGGCGTCGAACCACTCGCGCATCAGCTCGGAGTCGCGGTTCTCCTGCCCGCCGGTCATGCCCTGGCGCTCACGCCAGCTCGCCAGGTTGTGGATCCACTCGAAGAGCGGTTCGGCGCCGTCGCCTCCCGGGTTGTCGAGGGTGACTCCGGTGCCGGCGACGAAGCCGTCCAGGGAGATGGCGAGATCCGCGGTCACGGTCATGACGGGTGCTCCTGAAGTCTGGGGTGTACTGCCTCCACCCTCACGTCGACCGGGAACCCGCGCATTCGACACGCGGCTCAGGGAACCTTGTACGCCTCCCCGTAGACCTTCCACTCCAGCGGCGTCTTCAGGTCCAGGTTCCCGTCGTACAGGAACTGCCGCTGCGCCGTGTCGATACGGGTCGTGTCGCGGTCGGGGTTCTTGGACTTCATGGCCTTGCGGCGGATGTCCAGGAAGATGTCCAGGTACGCCTTCTCGTCGCCGCCCTCCGAGGGCAGGTCGGCCTCGCGCATGGCGCGTTCGCGCAGGCCGTAGAAGCCGTCGGGGCCGGTGCCCGGGCCGTGCAGGACCATGGCGTCGTAGTAGACGAACTGGCCCAGGGTGCCGAGGCCGTCGAGCTTGGCGAGCCGGACGGCGGGGCCGAAGTAGACGCGGTCGCGTTCGGTGACCTGGGCCTCGCGGAAGGCGGGGAGCCGGGCCTCGCGCTTCCAGGCCGCGGTGAAGCCGGGGTCGAGGCCCTCGTGGGAGTCCGTGCCGTCGACCTTGCGCAGCGCGGGGAGATAGCGCGCGAGGCCGTTGTCCGGGTGGGCCTTGGTGTAGCGCTCCACGAGGGTGAGCAGGTCGTGGGTGCCCGTGCAGAAGCCGACGATGCCCGCGGTGTAGCCCTGGCCGTCGCCGATGTCCTCGATGTAGCCGTACGCCTCGCGCCAGTTCAGGGTGGAGTTCTCGGCGCTCGCCACGATCTGCTGGGCGAGTTCCTTCTTCCGCGGGGCGGCGAGGCCGGGCGGCATGTCGGCGATGACCTCGTCGTCGGCGGCCCGCTCGGCCTTGGCCTTGGCCTCCTCGCGGGCCTCGCTCGACGCCGAGGTGCCGCCCTTGCCGTCGGCCGTGGCCGGGTGCTCGGGGGTGGCGAAGTACACCACCGCCGTGACCAGGACGGGGATCGCGCCGAACAGCAGGCAGCCAGCTCTCTTCATGGCGCACAGGTTACGGCGGGGAGGCGCACGGGTGTGCGCCCCCTCCCTCCCAAGGGGGACGGCGGTGCCGCCACCGAGCCGTCGTGGGGCACGCTCTAGGCCATGCCGCTCTTCAGCGACGACACCTTGACCACGGTCAGCACCACGAGGAGCACCAGGAGGCCCGCGCAGGCCGCCGCCTGCGCCGCCGTACGCCGCCGGTCACGGGGTGCGTAGGCGTACGCGGCCGTCACGGCGCCGCCGGCCAGCAGACCGCCGAGGTGCCCCTCCCAGGAAGTGACCGCGGCGGAGACGGCCAGCCAGAGCAGCAGCCCGACCATGAAGCGGTTGACGGCGCGCATGTCCGCGCCGAGCCGGCGGGCCATCACGTAGTACGCGGCACCGAGGCCGAAGATCGCGCCGGACGCGCCGAGCGTGGGGTCCTCCGGGGAGATCAGCAGGACGAGCACCGAGCTGCCCAGCGCCGACAACAGGTACAGCGTGATGTAGCGGGCGCGGCCGAGCTGGGCCTCCACCACGCGGCCGATGTTCCACAGCGAGACCATGTTCATCACGATGTGCAGGATGCCGAACGTGCCCTCGGTGGGCGGCAGATGGAGGAAGGCGCCGGTCAGCAGCCGGTACCACTCGCCGTCGACGAGGCCCTCCGCGTGGTAGCCCGCCGGGTACAGGGCCTGCCACACGTAGTGGCCGCCGTCCGGCCCCACCAGGCCGGCGCCGAGCATCTCGAACCGGTCCGTCACCGAGGAGCGCGCCAGCTGGGCGAGGTAGGCCAGCACATTGAGGCCGATGAGCACGTACGTCACCGCGGGGACCTTCGAGATCCGGCCGCCGAAGGCGGTGCGGGCCTGACGGACGGACCGCGCGCCCTCCTTCACGCATTCCACGCACTGGTGGCCGACGGCCGCCTCGCGCATGCAGTCCGGGCAGATGAAGCGGTCGCACCGGGTGCACCGCACATGGGACTCCACCTTGGGATGGCGATAGCAGGTGGTGACGGCGGACTCGGGCTCCACGGCCGGCTCCTCGGGAGATAGTTCGGGACAAGTCGGGTGTGGGGGCGGTGAGACGGGTGCCGACGGTGCGGCGGCGAACAAAATAGCGAACGCCGATGGGCAGGTGGGACGGCAGGGGGTCGCGGTGCCGTAATCTCGGCGGTCCCGTCCCCCAGCGCGCGATCGGAGATCCGTATGGCCGGAATCAGCCTCACCAAGGTGGAGGAGACCGCGCCGGCCCTGGTCGGTCCGTACAGGAGCGCGGGAGTCTCCCTCACCAAGCACGGGCTGAGCGGGCAGCGGGCCGCCGTGTACCTCGTGGTCGACTACTCGGGGTCGATGAAGCCGTACTACCGGGACGGCAGCGTGCAGGCCCTCGCCGACCGGGTGCTCGGACTCTCCGCGCACCTCGACGACGACGGTTCGGTCCCGGTCGTCTTCTTCTCCACGGACGTCGACGCCGTCACCGACATCGGGCTCGACAACCACCAGGGCCGGGTCGAACGGATCGTGGCCGGGCTCGGGCACATGGGCAAGACCAGTTACCACCTGGCCATGGACGCCGTCATCGACCACTACCTGGACAGCGGTTCGACGGCCCCCGCCCTCGTCGTCTTCCAGACCGACGGCGGCCCGATCAACAAGCTCGCCGCGGAGCGGTACCTGTGCAAGGCGGCGAGACTCCCGCTGTTCTGGCAGTTCATAGGGTTCGGCGACCCGGGCAGCAGGCAGTTCGAATTCCTTCGCAAGCTCGACGAGCTGGCCGTTCCCGAGAAGCGGGTGGTCGACAACGCCGGGTTCTTCCACGCCGGTTCGGATCCGCTGAAGGTGACCGACGAGGAGCTGTACGACCGGATGGTCGGCGAGTTCCCGCAGTGGCTGACCGCCGCGAGGGCGCGGGGGATCGTGCGATGACCGTGCGCCTGCTGCCCGCCGCCGGGCGGGTCGCCGTGCCCTGGAAGAACGGCGGCGGGGTCACCCGGGAGATCGCCGCCGGGCCCGAGGGCGCGGGCATGGACGACTTCGCCTGGCGCGTCAGCCTCGCCGACGTCGGCGCCGACGGGCCCTTCTCGGCGTTCGCGGGGGTGGACCGCATCCTGACCATGGTCGAGGGCGCGGGAATGGACCTCACCGTCGGCGGCGCGCACCGGCGGGTCGACACGCGGTACGTGCCCCAGCGCTTCCCCGGCGACCTGCCCACCGACTGCCGGCTTCTCGCGGGACCGGTCGTGAACCTCAACGTCATGTGGCGTCGGGGTGGCGAGGCGGCCCCGGCCGTCACCGTGGCGCACCCCGGCTCGCCGCCCGCCGGGCCGGCCGGCCCGGCCGCGCTGGTCGTCGTGCTGGACGGGACCGCCGAGGTGGCCGGGCTGACCCTCGGGCGGTACGACGCCGCGCTGCTGACCGGCGAGGTGGCCGTGCCGCGCGTGACGGGCCGCACCGCCGTCGTCGACCTCGCCGGAGTGCGCTGAGCGGACCGACCTCCTCGGCGCGGCCGGCGAGGGGGGTTCGGGAGCGCGTCGGCGGCTCCGGCCGACCGGTGACGCCCCGTTGGCTTCGGCGGGACGGCATGCCACCCTGGGGGGCCGAGGGGAGCGGCGTATGGGCGCACGAGAGACCAACTCCGGGCGGGCTGCGAGGACTTCGGAGGTCGGGACACCACGCACCGGCGCGTCCGGGGCCGCGGGGTCGGGGCCGGTCGGCGCGGGGAACGGGACGGCCGGGTCCGCGACGCCAGGCACCCGGAACGGGGCAGCCGGGCCCACCACGGGCGGCACCCGGAACGGGGCAGCCGGGTCCACCACGACCGGCGCCGGGGACGGGACGGCGCGCGCCGCGACCGGGACGACGGCCTCCCGGCCCGTCGCGCCCGGAGCCGGCACCTCCCGGGCCGGGCGGGCGGCCGAGCCCGCCAAGGGCGAACGGCTCGCGGACTGGGCCGACGGGCGGCTCGGCATCTACGCGCTGGCCAAGGCCAACATGCGCAAGGTGTTCCCGGACCACTGGTCCTTCCTGCTCGGCGAGATCTGCCTCTACAGCTTCCTGGTGCTGATCCTCACCGGCGTCTACCTCACCCTGTTCTTCGAACCGAGCGGTGTCGAGGTCGTCTACCACGGCTCGTACGAGCCGCTCAACGGCGTCATCATGACGAGGGCCTACGAGTCCACGCTCGACATCAGCTTCGACGTGCGCGGCGGGCTGCTGATCCGGCAGATCCACCACTGGGCGGCGCTCGTCTTCCTCGCCGGAATGCTCGTGCACATGATGCGGGTGTTCTTCACCGGTGCGTTCCGCAAGCCGCGCGAGGTCAACTGGCTCTTCGGGTGGACCCTGCTGATGCTCGGCCTCATCACCGGGCTGACCGGCTACTCGCTCCCCGACGACCTGCTGTCCGGCACGGGCGTCCGGTTCGCGCAGGGCGCCATCCTCTCGGTCCCGGTCGTGGGGACGTACCTCTCCTTCTTCCTCTTCGGAGGGGAGTTCCCGGGGCACGACATCATCTCGCGCTTCTTCCCGATCCATGTGCTGCTGCTGCCCGGCATCATGCTCGGCCTGGTCGTCGCCCACCTGATCCTGGTCTTCTACCACAAGCACACGCAGTACCCCGGCCCCGGACGGGACGAGAAGTCGGTCGTGGGGATGCCCTTCATGCCCGTCTACATGGCCAAGGCCGGGGGGTTCTTCTTCCTCGTCTTCGGCGTGCTGTCGATCGTGGGCGCGATCGCGACGATCAACCCCGTGTGGGCCTTCGGCCCCTACCGCCCCGACCTGGTCACCACCGGCGCGCAACCCGACTGGTACCTGGGCTTCTCGGAGGGCCTGATCCGGGTGATGCCGGGATGGGAGATCAACGCCTGGGGACACACCCTCCAGTTGGGCGTCTTCATCCCCTTCATGCTCTTCCCGCTCATCATGACCGCGATCGCCGTCTACCCCTTCGTCGAGGCGTGGATCACCGGCGACAGGCGCGAGCACCACATCCTGGACCGGCCGCGCAACGTGCCCACGCGCACCGGGCTCGGCGTGGCCTGGCTGACGCTGTACGCGGTGCTCCTCGTCGGTGGCGGCAACGACCTGTGGGCCACCCACTTCCACCTCTCGATCAACGCGATCACCTGGTTCGTACGGGTGGCCGTCTTCGCCGGTCCCGTGCTCGCCTTCGTCGTGACCAAGCGGATCTGCCTGGGGCTGCAACGCCGGGACCGCGACAAGGTGCTGCACGGGCGCGAGTCCGGGACGATCAAGCGCCTTCCGCACGGCGAGTACGTGGAGGTCCACGAACCGCTCACGCCGGCCCAGCGGTTCACGCTCACCCAGCACGAACAGGCGCCGCCCTACGAGGTGGGGCCGAGTGTCGACGCGAACGGGGTCACCCGGCGGATCCCCGTCCCGCACCGGCTGCGGGCACGACTGGCCCGCGCACTGTACGGGCCCGGGACACGGATACCCAAGCCGACGGCCGAGGAGTACCGGGAGGTCACGAGCGGGGACCAGCACCACTGAGCCCGCGCAGGACCTCCGCGCGGCACTCGGCCGGAGTGCCCCACGCGGTGCGCAGCGCACGGGCCTTGGTCAGCCAGAGGGAGAGGTCGTACTCCGCCGTGTAGCCGATCGCGCCGTGCAGCTGCAGCGCGGACCGGGCCGTCGTCCAGGCCGCCTCGCAGGCCGTGACCTTGGCGGCCGCCACGTCCGCCGGGATCATCGACAGGGCGGCGCCGAACAGCAGCGGACGCGCGAACTCCAGGGCGATCCTCGCGTCCGCCAGCCGGTGCTTGACCGCCTGGAACGAACCGATGGGCACACCGAACTGGGTGCGCCGCCCGACGTGGCCGACGGTCCGGTCGAGGAGGGTCTGTCCGACGCCGAGGGCCTGGGCCGCGGTGGCGAGACGGGCCCAGTCGAGCGCACGGGCGGCCGCGTCGGCCACCTGGGGTCCGCCGGCGAGGCGTTCGCCGCCGGAGCGGGGGAGAGCCAGCCGGCGGGCGGGGTCCAGGGAGGTCCGCGTGAGGCCGGTCCCGGCGGCGGCCCGGGACGACCCCCGCAGCTCCGCCGCCGCGCCGGTGCCGCGCACCGTCAGGTGCAGGTCCGCCACGTCGCCGTCCAGTGCGAAGGGGCCTCCGCCCGGTAGGACCAGCGTCGTCATGGACTTGCCCGACACGATCGCCGGCAGGAGCCGCTCGGCCGGCCCCTCCTCGCCGAGAGCGGCGAGGAGGGCGGCCCCCGCCACCGTCTCGGCCAGCGGTCCCGGCACGGCGTGACGCCCGAGCTCCACGAAGGCGACGGCGATGCCGACGGGCAGCGGGCCCACCCCCTCGTACGCCGCGGGTGCCGCCAGCGCGAAGACCCCCGCGTCGGCGAGCCGGGACCACACGGCCCGGCCCGGTCCGTGGTCGCCCGAGGCCCAGGCGCGTACGACGGCCGGCGTGTCCGCGGACGACAGCATCGCGTCGAGCGAGGCGGCGAAGGCACGCTGTTCGGTGTCGAGCAGGAAGCGCATCAGCGGCGGCCCTTCGGCAGGCCGAGCAGCCGCTCGGCGATGATGTCGCGCTGGATCTCGTTGGTGCCCGCGTAGATGGGGCCGGCGAGGGAGAACACGAACCCCTCGGACCATTCGGTGTCCGCCTGCTCGCCGGCCGGGCCGAGCAGGTCGAGTGCCGTCTCGTGCAGAGCGATGTCGTACTCGGACCAGAAGACCTTGTTCAGGCTGGACTCCGGCCCGACGGTCTCGCCGTCGAGGAAGCGGGAGGCGTGGGCGTAGGTGAACAACTGGTAGGCGCGGGCGCCGATCACCGCGTCGGCCACCCGGTCGCGCAGGGCCGTGTCCGAGGGATCGGCACGGTCGCGCCACAGGCCCACCAGCCGGTCGGCGGCGGCCAGGAAGCGGCCCGGTGAACGCAGGGTCAGCCCGCGTTCGTTGCCCGCCGTCGCCATGGCGACCCGCCAGCCCGCGCCGGGCTCGCCGATCACGTCCGTGTCCGGGACGAACACGTCGTCCAGGAACAGCTCGGCGAAGGCCGGCTTGCCGTCCAGCCGGCCGATCGGGCGGACCGTCACCCCCGGCGCCCGTAGGTCGAACATCAGGTAGGTCAGGCCCTGATGGGGCTTCGGGGTGTCCGGTTCGCTGCGGAACAGGCCGAACGCGCGGTCGGCGAACGCGGCCCGTGACGACCACGTCTTCTGCCCGCGCAGCAGCCAGCCGCCGTCCGTGCGCACCGCGCGGGAGGTGAGCGAGGCCAGGTCGGAACCCGCCTCCGGCTCGGACCACGCCTGCGCCCAGACGACCTCGCCCGTGGCCATCGACGGCAGCACGCGCGCACGCTGCTCCGCCGTCCCGTGGTCGAAGAGCGTCGGGGCGAGCAGGCTGATGCCGTTCTGGCTCACCCGGCCCGGGGCGCCCGCGGACCAGTACTCCTCCTCGAAGACCAGCCAGCGCACCACGTCCGCGGCGCGCCCGCCGTACTCCTCGGGCCAGGACACCACCGACCAGCGGTCCGCGGCCAGTTCGGCCTCCCAGGCCCGGTGGGCGGCGAATCCCTCCGCGGTCTCCAGGGAGGGCAGGGGGACGGCCGGGACATGGGCGTCGAGCCAGGCGCGGGCCTCGGCGCGGAACGCCTCGTCGGCGCGGGAATGGGCGAGATCCATCGGCGGCACCTTCCGGCGGCAACCTTCCCTAACAAGTGTTTGGTAGGTTAGCGTGGAGCCATGAGCGACGTCGAGAGCCCGGCGTACGTCCCCGGGCACGGGCTGCTGGAGGGACGCACCGCCGTCATCACCGCCGCGGCGGGTGCGGGCATCGGCGGGGCCACGGCGCGGAGGTTCCTGGAGGAGGGGGCGCGCGTCCTGATCAGCGACGCCCACACGCGCCGGCTCAAGGAGACCGAGCAGGACCTCGCCGCGGAGTTCGGCGCCGATCGTGTCGCCGCACGGCCCTGCGACGTCAGCGACGAGACCCAGGTCCAGGCGCTCTTCGAGGCGGCCACGGACCTGCACGGAAGCCTGGACGCCGTCGTCAACAACGCCGGGCTGGGAGGCACTTCACCCCTCGTCGACATGACCGACGAGCAGTGGTCGAAGGTCCTCGACGTGACACTGACCGGCACCTTCCGGTGCACCAGAGCCGCCCTGCGGCTGTTCCGGGCGCAGTCCGGCGGGGGAGTCCTCGTCAACAACGCGTCCGTCGTCGGCTGGCGCGCCCAGGCCGGCCAGGCCCACTACGCCGCCGCGAAGGCCGGGGTCATGGCGCTCACCCGCTGCGCGGCGATCGAGGCCGCCGCCTACGGAGTGCGGGTCAACGCCGTCTCGCCGAGCCTCGCCATGCACCCCCACCTGGCGAAGGTGACCACCCCCGAACTGCTGGAGGAACTGACCGGACGCGAGGCCTTCGGGCGGTACGCGCAACCGTGGGAGGTGGCGAACGTGATCGTCTTCCTGGCCTCCGGCTACTCCTCGTACCTGACGGGTGAGGTCGTCTCCGTCAGCAGCCAGCATGCCTAGGCGCCGGCCCGACGCGATGCGTCGGACGGGCACCGCCCGCGCAGCGGTCCCCGGGGTGCGGGCCCCCGCGGCCCGCGGGACCACAATGGACCTGTGCCTACCAAGAAGAAGCCCCAGGTGACCGCGACACCGGAGCGGCGCCGCGAACTGCTCGACACCGCCGCCGAGGTCTTCGCCGAGCAGGGCTACAACGCCACCACCGTACGCAGGATCGCGGACGAGGCCGGGATGCTCGCGGGCAGTCTCTACTACCACTTCGACTCCAAGGAATCGATGTTGGAGGAGATCCTGCGGACCTTCCTGGACGAGCTCTGGAGCGGGTACGACGCCGTCCTGGACGCCGGCCTCGGTCCGCGCGAGACCCTGGAGGCACTCGTCACGGAGTCCTTCCGGGAGATCGACCGGCACCGGGCGGCCGTCGCGATCTACCAGAAGGAGTCCCGGCAGCTCGCCGCGCAGCAGCGCTTCGCGTTCCTCGCCGCATCGCAGCGCAACTTCGAGAAGGCGTGGCTGAGCACACTGGAACGCGGCGTCGTCGCCGAGGTCTTCCGGGCCGACCTCGACATCCGGCTCACCTACCGGTTCGTGCGCGACACCGTGTGGGTCGCCGCGTCCTGGTACCGGCCCGGAGGACAGCACAGTCCCGAGGAGATCGCCCGGCAGTACCTGTCGATGGTGCTGGACGGCATCTCCGTACGGGAGTAGCCGTACGCCAACACCCCCTGTCTGCCAAGGAGTCGCCATGGCCGAGGCCTACATCGTCGAAGCGGTCCGCACGCCCGTCGGGCGCCGTGGGGGAGGCCTGGGCGGTGTCCACCCGGCCGACCTCGGCGCGCACGTCCTGAAGGCCCTGATCGAGCGGTCCGGCATCGACCCGGCCGCCGTCGAGGACGTCGTCTTCGGCTGTCTGGACGCGGTGGGACCGCAGGCGGGCGACATCGCCCGCACCTGCTGGCTCGCCGCCGGACTCCCCGAGGAGGTGCCGGGGGTCACCGTCGACCGGCAGTGCGGGTCCTCCCAGCAGGCCGTGCACTTCGCCGCGCAGGCGGTGCTCTCCGGAACCCAGGACCTTGTGGTCGCGGGCGGAGTGCAGAACATGACCCTCATACCCATCGCCTTCGCCTCCCGGCAGGCCGCCGAACCGCTCGGCCTGACCGAGGGACCCTTCGCCGGCAGCGAGGGCTGGCGGGCGCGCTACGGCGGCCTTCCCGTCAACCAGTTCCACGGCGCCGAGTCGATCGCCCGGAAGTGGGGCATCGACCGGCGCGCCCAGGAGGAGTTCGCACTGCGCTCGCACCGACGGGCGGTTCGCGCGCTCGACGAGGGCCGCTTCGCACGCGAGACGGTGCCCTACGGAGAGGTGACGGCCGACGAGGGCCCGCGCCGTGACACCTCGCTGGAGAAGATGGCGGGACTGAAACCCGTCGTCGAGGGCGGCACCATCACCGCCGCCTGCTCCTCGCAGGTCTCCGACGGCGCCGCCGCGGTCCTGCTCGCCTCGGAGCGCGCGGTGCGCGAACACGGACTGACGCCGCGTGCCCGCGTGCACCACCTCTCCGTCCGGGGCGAGGACCCCATCCGGATGCTGTCGGCCCCGATCCCCGCGACGGCGTACGCCCTGAAGAAGACCGGCATGTCGCTCGACGAGATCGATCTCGTCGAGATCAACGAAGCCTTCGCCCCGGTCGTCCTCGCCTGGCTCAAGGAGACCGGAGCCGACCCGGACAAGGTCAACGTCAACGGCGGCGCGATCGCACTGGGCCACCCGCTCGGCGCCACCGGAGCGAAACTGATGACGACGCTCCTGCACGAGCTGGAGCGCACCGGCGGCAGGTTCGGCCTCCAGACCATGTGCGAGGGCGGGGGACAGGCCAACGTCACCATCGTCGAACGGCTCTGACCTGCCCGGAAGTACACCGAAGGCGCGTCACCCGGGCCGGGGCGGGCCGGGTGACACCCCAGCCGGGGTTCCAGCCGGACGCTTCCCGCACCGAAGACACCGAGGCCCCACGGCTCGTTGATCGACCGACTCACGCGGGCATTGAAGCACCGGGGTCCGGCAGGGCGCCGAGGGTTTCGTGCGCCTGGGCCATCACGCGGGTGACCAGCTCGGCGCACGACGGCAGGTCCTCGATGACTCCCGCGACCTGCCCCGACGCCATCACCCCCAGATCCGTGCGCCCCTCCACCATCGACGCCCGCAGCAGCATGGGGGTGTTGGCGGCGAGCAGGACCTGGCTCCATGTCAGGTCCCGGCCGTGCTTCATGGCCAGGCCGTCGCGGATCATCCGCGACCAGGACAGCCCGGACAGCCGCCGGAAGCCGGCCGCCCGGCGCACGGCCCGGACCAGCGTCCGGGCACGGCCGGACCGCTCCAGCGAGTCGACGAGCTCGCTGCGCAGCATGCGGTGCGGCAGACCGTCGACGGCCCTGGTCACCGTGACGTCCTTGACCGTCGCCGCCAGGTACCTCGCCTTGACCGCGTCGGGGACGGTGGAGTCCGAGGTGAGCAGGAAACGAGTGCCCATGGCGATGCCCGCCGCGCCGTACGCCAGCGCGGCCACCAGGCCCCGCCCGTCGTGGAACCCGCCCGCGGCGACGACCGGTATGCGGACCGCGTCCACCACCTGAGGCAGCAGCACCGTCGTCGCCACCTCTCCGGTGTGGCCGCCGCCCTCGCCGCCCTGCACGATCACGGCGTCCGCGCCCCACGCGGCCACCTTCTCCGCGTGCCGCCGGGCGCCGACGGACGGGACGACGACCACGCCGGCCTCCTTCAGCTCGGCGATCAGTTCGCGTGAGGGGGCGAGCGCGAAGGACGCGACGCGGACGCCCTCGTCGATGATGATCCGCACCCGGTCTCCCGCGTCCCCGGCGTCGGCGCGCAGATTCACCCCGAACGGCTGGTCCGTGCGGGACTTGACCTCCCGCACGGCCTCCCGCAGCCGGTCGGGTGTCATGGTCGCGGAGGCCAGGACGCCCAGCGCACCGGCGTTCGCCGTCGCCGAGACCAGTCGGGGGCCCGCCACCCAGCCCATCCCGGTCTGCACGAGGGGGTGGCGGACCCCGACGAGCCGGGTCAGCGCGGTCTCCATCAGCGCCCGCCCCGCCCCGCCGGGGGGACCTCGCGGTCCCGCGCCCCGGTCGGATCGATGACCTCGCGGATCAACTCCAGCTCCCGATCGGTCGGTTCGCGGGTGGCCGGCACCTCGTCGGGGACGGTCAGCGTGAAGCCCGTGGCCGCCCGCACCTCGTCGACCGTGACACCCGGGTGCACCGAGGCCAGCCGCATCGAACGGTCGGGCGTCGCGAAGTCGAGCACGGCGAGATCGGTCACCACGCGCGGCAGGCGGTGGTAGCGGGCGGCGCTCGGACCCGCGGCGGCGGCGCGGTCGTACCCCACGCCGCAGACCATGTCGACCCGCTCGACGAAGACGCGCGGGGAGTGCTTCGGGATCCAGTAACTCGTCGGGTTGTTCAGAGTGTTGACCGGGGCGCCGCGCACACCCAGCAGCTGGCGTGCGGGGCGCCCCGGGTCGCCGATGCAAGAGATGTTCTGGTTGCCGAAGCGGTCGATCTGGCTCGCGCCCATCATCACGTGACGGCGTCCGCCGGTGACCGCCGTCAGATGCCGGCGGTAGGGCAGCCAGCCCTCGGGCGTGCCGTCGGGGCCGACGAGCATGGCCTCGCCGTCGGTGAGCAGCAGGTCGGGCGAGAAGGTGCGCCGGGCGAGGCGGGCGGCGATGGAGGGGATCAGGCCCATGGGGCTGGCGAGCACCTCACCGTCTCCCCGCCAGGTCTCGGCGCAGGCGATCACGCAGTACTCGGCGCGGGTCGTCCTCACGGGGTCCCTTCCTTCTGCCAGGCCTGGACGGCGCGTTGATAGACGTGTTCGTCGCCGCTCAGGAAGCGCTCGGCGAACTCGGCGTGCCCAGAGGCCGCGTACAGCTTCTGGAAGGCCTCGTCGCGTCCGTAGTCGGGAGCGCAGGAGGTGAAGTGCGCGCCGTTCGGTGTCTCCACGACGCCCGTCACGCTCGACCGCTGGAGCAGCAGCGTCTGCGGGGCGGCCTCCTTGACGAGGTCCGCCGTGTCGACGATCCGCTCGCAGGAGACGTACGCCGCGTCCGCCGCCTCGCAGAACAGGTCGTCGAAGTACGGGTCGGGGCCCAGATACTGGCCGTTGCCCAGGCGGTCCGCGCGGTTCATGTGGACCAGGGCCGCGTCGAGGCGCAGCGCGGGCATGGCGACGAACTCCTCGCGCACTCCCGTGGACGGGTCGGCGTACGGCGAGGTGACCGTCCGCAGGCCCCGGTCGGCCCGCAGGACGTCCGAGCCGAGTCCGGCCCGCACCGGCAGGAACGGCAGCCGGTTCGCGGCGGCGTGCAGCCCCCACATGAACATCGCCTCGTCGACCTCCGTCAGCTCGATGGCGCCGCTCTCCCGCACCGCGCGGTAGTGCGGTTCCAGGGGGATCGAGTCGAGGGTGACGAAGGCGGTGACGAGCTTGCGGATACGTCCGGCGGCGGCCAGCAGGCCCACGTCCGGGCCGCCGTACGACACGACGGTGAGGTCCGTGACCTCGGTACGGAGCAGGGCTCTGACCAGAGCCATCGGCTTGCGGCGTGCGCCCCAGCCGCCGATGCCCAGGGTCATCCCGCTCTCCAGGCGGGCGACTGCCTGGTCCGCGGACATGGTCTTGTCGGTCACTGGACGGCCTCCTTGCCGAAGGTGCCGCGGACGCGGTCGGCCACCCCGCTCAGGTTGGCCTCGAAGGTGAAGCCCTGCTCGAAGCGGTAGCTGCGGCGCACGTCGACGGGGTCGATGCCGTTGATCGCGGCCTTGGCGAGGCGGATGAGCCGGCCGTCCTTGGCGGCTATCTCGCGGGCCAGCTCCAGCGCGGCGGCGCGCAGCCGCTCCCGCCCGACGACCCGCCACACGGAGCCGTGCGCGTGCAGTTCGGCCGCGCTCGCCGTGCGTGAGGTGTAGTACAGCGCGCGCATCAGATGCTGCGGGACCAGCCGGGCCAGGTGCGTGGCCGCGCCGAGCGCGCCCCGGTCCAGCTCGGGGAGGCCGAAGGTGGCGTCCTCGCTGGCCACGATCGCGTCCGCGTTCCCCACGAGGCCTATGCCGCCGCCCAGGCAGAAGCCGTGCACCGCGGCCACGACCGGGACCTCGCACTCGTACACCGCGGCGAAGGCCTCCGCACAGCCGCTGTTGGCGCCGAGGAGTGCGCTGTGGCCGTCCCGGTCGCGCTGCATCTCCTTGATGTCGACTCCCGCGTTGAATCCGCGTCCCTCGGCCGCCAGCACCACACAGCGATGGCCGGGGTCGCGACCCGCCGCGCGGATCGCGTCGGCCAGGGCGAACCAGCCGCTGACCGGCAGCGCGTTCACCGGGGGGAAGTCGACCGTGACGACGGAAATCCCCTTTTCCGGGGACGAGGTGGAGACACCCATGGGCGCATCAGCTACCTTTCCACCAAACGTTTGTTAGGTGCAATCTCGAAGCTAGCAGCGAATGCATCCGCGCGGGAGGCCCTGTGGACAACCTGGATCGCGACGGCAGGACGGTCGTCGTCACCGGCGGCACCCGTGGTGTCGGGGCCGGGATCGCGCGGGCCTTCGCACGGACCGGCGCACGGGTCGTGGTCTGTGCCCGCAGACCGCCCGAAGTCCCGCTGGAGAGCGCCGAGTTCGTCCCCGTCGACCTGCGCGACACGGCCGCCGTCCACGCCTTCTTCGACGCCCTGCCACGACTCGACGTGCTGGTCAACAACGCGGGCGGCGCCCCCTACCGGCCGCTGGCGCAAGCGGACGCGGCACGGCACGCCCGGGTGATCGAGCTCAACCTCACCGTGCCGCTCACCGCCTCGCTCGCCGCGTACGAGCACCTCAGGCGGGCCGGGGGCTGCATCGTGATGATCGGCAGCGTGAGCGGGACACGCCCGTCACCCGGCTCGGCGGCGTACGGCGCGGCCAAGGCGGGTCTGGAGAACCTCGCCCGCTCGATGGCCGTCGAATGGGCCCCCGACGTCCGGGTCAACACACTGGTCGTGGGCATGGTCCGTACCGAACTGGCCCATCTGCACTACGGCGGTGAGGACGGGGTCGCGGCCGTCGCCGGCACCGTCCCGCTGGGCCGCCTCGCCCGCCCGTCGGACGTCGGGGAGGCCGCCGTCTTCCTCGCGTCGGACGCCGCCGCGTACATCAGCGGGGCCTCGCTCCTCGTCCACGGGGGCGGGGAGCGGCCGGCGTTCCTGGACGCCGCGACGGTCAACAAGGAGAAGGGAGACGCGCGATGAGCGAACGGCCGCTGTGCGAAGGGCGGGTCGTCGTCGTCACGGGAGCGGGCCGCGGGCTCGGGAGGGCGCACGCCCTCGCGTTCGCCGCCGAGGGCGCCCGGATCGTGGTGAACGACCTCGGTGTCGGCCTCGACGGCACGCCGGGGGAGGGGGGCCCGGCCGCGCGGGTGGCCGAGGAGATCCGCGCGGCGGGCGGCGAAGCGGTGGCGCACGACGGCGACATCGCGACCGCCGGGGGCGCCGCGTCGCTGGTCCGTACCGCCCTGGAGACGTACGGCCGCCTCGACACCCTCGTCAACAACGCCGGGTTCCTGCGCGACCGGATGCTCGTCAACCTCGAAGAGGACGACTGGGACGCCGTGACGCGCGTCCACCTGAAGGGGCACTTCCTGCCGTTGAAGCACGCGGCGGCGCACTGGCGCGCCGAGGCCAAGGCGGGGCGGACGCCGGCGGCGCGCGTCGTCAACACCAGCAGCGGAGCCGGGCTGCTGGGATCGGTGGGGCAGGGCAACTACAGCGCGGCCAAGGCGGGGATCGTCGGGCTGACCCTCGTCGCCGCCGCGGAGCTGGGGCGCTACGGCGTCCAGGTCAACGCGATCGCCCCGGCGGCCCGTACGCGGATGACCGAGCGGACGTTCGCCGAGACCATGGCCGCGCCCGGGACCGGGTTCGACGCCATGGCCCCCGAGAACGTCTCGCCGCTGGTCGTCTGGCTGGGCTCGGCCGCCTGCCACGGGGTCACCGGCCGGGTCTTCGAGACCGAAGGCGGACGGATCACCGTGATGGAGGGCTGGCGGCCGGGCCCGAGCGCGGACAGGGGGGCGCGCCGTACCCCGTCGGAGGCGGGCGAGACGGCGCTGAAACTGCTGGCGGCGGCGGAGACGCCCGGCGCAGTGTACGGGGCGGGGTAGTCCGGCCCGCTCACGCGTCGTCGCCCAGCCTCCCGGGTGGGTGCGCGCCGTGGCCCGGCCTCCTGGGTGCGCCGTGGTCCGACCCTTGAGCGGACTGCGGCCCGGCCTCCCGGGCGCGGGGTCGTGTGCCGGTGTCGGGGGGCCCGGCCGCGCCGTCGTCCCGGGCGCGGCGACAGCGCCTGCGGCGGCCGTGCGGCCGGACACTACCGCGCGAGGCGGGCGGCGGCCTCTCCTCGCTGCTCATGGGGCCGGCGGTCCGTGTTCCTGGTGAACGTGCCGATCGCCGCGGCGACCCTGGTGGCCGGGTTCGTCCTCGTACCGTCCACGCGTGAGCGGTCCGCCGGACGGCCCGACGTGCTCGGCAGCGCGCTCCTCGCCGGCGGTCCGGTCGCGATCGTGCTTCCCCTGGTGCAGGGGCGCGGCAACGGGTGGCCGCTGTGGGGCTGGATCTGTCTCGCGGTCGGCGTGCGCGCCGCACGGGCCGACCGACGCGCTGACCTCGGCGACGCCCTGGGTGCTGGCCGGGTTCGTGCTCTGCGCCGGGTGGGGCGCGGCTCTGCCCCGCAGCGCCGTGGCCGGGCACGAGGCGTGACCTCGGGGGCCGGCGTGAAGCCGTGGCCACAAACGACGGAGGGGTCGGGGGCTCGCCGCGAGGGCGGGCTCCCGGCCCCCCGGGCGTCTATGTGGCCACCCGGTCACGGGGGTGGGCATCGGCGCGTGGCGCGCCGCCCTCGTGTCGCCTGTCCGCGCCGCCCGCTACGGGCCTTCCAGGAGGGCGGCGATCTCCGCGTGGCCCGTCTCGCGGTCGTCGCCGGCGAAGGGGTGGCCCTGCGCGTCGAGGAGCTGGACCTCGACGACCGTGCGGCCGTCCTGCCGTGAGAGGTGGGTGGTGGACGGGTGTCCCGCGCCGTGGGTCAGGGCCAGTCCCGCGAGGAGCTCGGCCGCCACGTCCAGGGTGAGCTGGCGGCGGGCCTCCGCCAGCGCCTCGCGCCTGGCCCCCGCGCCTCGCGCGATAAGAGCGCGGACGCAGCCGGGGGAGCCCCGGTGGGCGGCGGCCACCAGCGGCGCCTCGCCCTGGGGGCCGGGCCGGTCCGGGTCGGCACCCGCGGCGAGGAGGGCCTCGGTCACCGCGGAGTGGCCGCGCCTGAGCGCCCAGGTGAGGGCGGTGAATCCGAAGGCCTCCACCGTGTCGGGCCCGGCCCCGGCCGAGAGCAGGGCGCGCACCACCTCGGTGTGCCCGCCGCAGGCCGCGCCGCACAGCGGGGCGTCGGTGCCCTGACTCAGCCGGTCGGGGTCGGCCCCGGCCACGAGCAGCAGCCGTACGATGCCGGGCTGGTCGCTCACCGTCGCCAGGTACAGCGCCGTCTGACCGTCCTCGTCCACCGACTCGGGGCTCGCTCCGGAGCGCAGTGACCGTACGACCGCGTCCTCGTCACCCTCGTACACAGCGGTGAAGAGACGCGGCGCGGGGTCGTTCGTGCTCATCCCTCGACCCTCGCGCGCCAAGGAGGCGCGAGGCAAAGGCTTTTGAGGTGTTCTGTCTCACCTCTCGCTCTTCCACGCACGCGACTCACCCGTCACGTGTCGCACTCCAGCACCGTCCTGCACAGCGTGCAGCGGGCGCGTACCCGGCCGCGTACCGGGACCCTGATCCGCTGGTGGCAGGTCGGGCAGGGGAAGGAGACGCGCAGGGGGCCCCGGCTGTCGGGCGTGAAGGAATAGGGAGCGCCGGGCCGGTGGGCCGAGGAGTGATGGTCCTGGGCGTAACGGCGGTCCTTCGCGTAGCGGTGGCGGCCCGCCCAGCCGGCCGCGGTCAGCGGCGGCTGCTGCTCGTCGCGGCGGGCCTGCGCCATGCCCTTGGTGTACGCGGTGTAGGCCTGCGGGCTGGTGAACCAGACGGAGGGGTCCTCGCCGAAGAGGAGGGCGCGTTTGGCGAGGACGTATCCGAACTCCTCCGGGGTGAGGTAGCCGAGCTTCTGGGAGGACGCCGCGTCCTCGCGGTAGGCGTCGAGGAGGAGCCAGCCCGCTCCCAGGTAGGCCGCGGCCGTGTCGGTGAGGATCTCGTTGTCGCGGGTGCCGGGGAAGGAGAGGTCGAGACGGTGCAGATAGACGTGCATCACCTCATGGGCGAGCGCGGCCCCGATGTCCCTGCGGTGGGTGCGGAAGCGGTCGTTGAGGTCGACGAAGTACTCGGGTCCCGCGGCGAGCTCGACGTTCGCGGCGTGGGTCATCTCGCGGAAGCCGATGATCATCCGGGCGTCGGGCAGCCGGTAGTGCCGGACCATCTCGCGGGCCACGCGCTGCGCGCCGAGGTGCAGGTCGTCGGTGTCGGCGAAGGCGACGTCCGCGGGGGCGACGCTGGCCGCGAACGTGTGGATCGTGTCGTAGGAGAGCCTTCTGTAGAGCGCGGTGATCGACGCCCGCACCGTGTCCAGGTGCGGGTATCCGTGCTCGACGGGACCGCCGTTCGCCACGTCCGCACCCCCTGAAGACGCCGGAACCGACTTCCACTCTAAGCGGGGTCTCCTCCTGGTGGCGTGGGGTGCGCGGGCGCCCGGCGCCGTGTCTGGCCGGAATCCGGCCCTTGCCCCTGTCGTGTCCGGGTCCTCATAATCCGCACAGCTTGGCAGGAGCATGCCAGGACATTTCGGCGTGCCTTCCGCCCGGCGTTCAACCCCCCACGAAAGGAAGCGCGTTGAAGTCTCTCAAGAAGCACGGCGTCATCAGAAGACTGCTCGCCGTCGCCGCGGTGGCGCTCGCCGCCGCGTCCCTCCAGCCGCTGTCCGCCCAGGCCGCCCCCGCGCCCGTGGTCGGCGGGACCCGCGCCGCCCAGGGCGAGTTCCCGTTCATGGTCCGCCTGTCCATGGGCTGCGGCGGCGCCCTGTACACCAAGAGCATCGTCCTGACCGCCGCGCACTGCGTGGACGGCTCGGGCAACAACACCTCCATCACCGCCACCGCCGGGGTCGTCGACCTGCAGAGCAGCAGCGCGATCAAGGTCAAGTCGACGAAGGTCCTCCAGGCGCCCGGCTACAACGGCAAGGGCAAGGACTGGGCGCTCATCAAGCTCGCCAGGCCGATCGAGCAGCCCACCCTGAAGATCGCCACCACCACGGCGTACAACAACGGGAACTTCACCGTCGCGGGCTGGGGCGCCACCCGCGAGGGCGGCGCCCAGCAGCGCTACCTGCGCAAGGCCACCGTCCCCTTCGTCGACGACGCCACCTGCCAGCGGGCGTACGGCAGCGATCTCGTCCCCGGTGACGAGATCTGTGCCGGGTTCGTCCAGCAGGGCGGGGTCGACACCTGTCAGGGCGACTCCGGCGGGCCCATGTTCCGCAAGGACGACACGGGCGCGTACATCCAGGTCGGGATCGTCAGCTGGGGCCAGGGCTGCGCGGAGCCGGGCTACCCCGGCGTCTACAGCGAGGTCTCCACGTTCGCGGCCGACATAGCGCGCGCGGCATCCGGGCTGTAGCCGTCGTCGCACCTCGTGCGGTGCGGGCGCCCGTGACCAGGTCGCGGGCGCCCGTCCGGGAGCGAAAAGCGTTCGGTCGCCGCCCCCTCGCGCTGCGATACTCCCGGCCATGACCGCCCAGCAGCCCACCGGCTCCGCCCAGCAGCCCACCGCCACCGCGTCGTTGGAGGTGGGAGCCAAGGACGCTGCCCTGGAACAGCGGCTCGACGACGAGCTCACCGCGTTCAACGCGGAGGCGACCGGAGCCGGCACACCCCAGCCGCTCTCGGTCCGCGTCACCGACGAGGCCGGGGACCTCGTCGGCGGACTGACCGCCTGGGTCTGGGGAAGCTGCTGCGCCGTCGACATGCTCTGGGTGCGCGAGGACCAGCGGCACGCCGGCTGGGGCAGCAAGCTGCTGAGGGCCGCCGAGGAGGAGAGCACGCGACGCGGCTGCACCGAGGTGATCGTCTCCTCCTTCACCTTCCAGGCCCCCGACTTCTACCGCGGGCACGGCTACCGCGAGACGGGCCGCACGGAAGGCATCCCGGGCGGCCACCAGGACGTGCACTTCCACAAGGAGCTGAAGGCGCCGGTCGGTTAGTCCAACTCCTCTCCCTCCTTTGTCCATGGGCACGTTCACCTCACCCGGCGCAGGCTGACGGCACCGATCGCAGCCCCCAGGAGGAGTGCCTTGCAGCCCTCAGCCATGCCCTCGCCCGCATTCGCCCCCACGCGCCGCGCGGTCGTCGCGGCGGGCGCCGCCGCCGGAGTCGGGGCCGCACTCGGCGCGGCCGGTCCGGCCTCCGCCGAGGCCGCCGCCCCCGGTGCGGACCTCGTCCTGCGCTCCCGCGCCCTCGATGTCCGGGTCGCCGCCGGATTCCCGCGGATCGTCTCCTACACCGACCGCGCGACCGGTGCCGTCCTGCACGCCCAGGAGGACGAAGTCACCTCCGTCCTCGTCGACGGCACCGAGCGGACCCCGACGGTCACCGCCACGGCCGGCGGCGACTCGGTCGCGTACCGCCTCGTCTTCGACGGCGGCACCACGATCGACACCGAGATCGCCGTCACGGACCGGCGGGTGACCTGGCGGATCACGAAGATCACCGAGACCGCCGCGCTGTCCGTCGGCACCCTGCGCATCCCCGGCCTCGCCCTGCTCTCCGTCCGCAGCGACCAGCCCGGCGCGCAACTCCTCGCCGCCAGGATCCAGTTGGACAAGTCCAAGAGCGGCGACACGCTCGTCACCCCGGCCCGCGACACCCCCGCGGATGCGGCGACCGGATGCGCGTACGCCGTCGTCGCGCACCACGGCCTCGCGGGCGCCGTCGAGACCAACACGGTCTACGACAGACCCGACAGCACCAGTTCGTGGGAGAACGGCCGGCTGTGGCGGCAGACCGTCCGAAAGGAGCCGTCGGGCGGAGCCGACGGCTACGTCAAGGCCCAGCTCGTCCCCGGCGAGTGGACCCATCGGGCCGCGACGGCGACCGACACCGAACCGCTCCCGTACGCCACCGTGATCGTCACCGGCGACCGCAACGGCGACGGCGTGATCGACTGGCAGGACGCCGCGATCGCCTTCCGGGACATCATGGTCGACCCGCTCGGTGCCGACGGCACGTACCGCCGTGTCGTGCCGCACATCCCGTTCAACTTCGCCTCACAGGCCACCCATCCGTTCCTCGCCACACTCGACGACGTCAAGCGGATCTCCCTGGCGACCGACGGGCTCGGGCAGTTCACCCTCCTCAAGGGCTACCAGTCCGAGGGACACGACTCCGCCCACCCCGACTACGCGGGCAACCACAACAAGCGCGCCGGCGGCCTCGCCGATCTCAACACCCTGGTCGCCGAGGGCAGGAAGTGGAACAGCGACTTCGCGGTCCACGTCAACGCCACCGAGTCCTACCCGGTCGCCCACGCCTTCTCCGAGACCCTGGTCGACAAGACCGATGAGCAGTGGGACTGGCTGGACCAGTCGTACCGGATCGACCAGCGCCGCGACCTCGTCTCCGGCGACATCGTCAAGCGCTTCGCCGACCTGCGCGCGGAGACGCACCCGGCCCTCAACTCCCTGTACATCGACGTCTTCCGCGAGTCCGGCTGGACCTCCGACCGCCTCCAGCGCGCCCTGCGCGAACAGGGCTGGCACGTCACCTCCGAGTGGGGCCACGGCCTGGAACGCTCCAGCCTGTGGTCGCACTGGGCGACCGAGACGGACTACGGCCCGGACACCTCACGCGGGATCAACTCCCGGCTCATCCGCTTCGTCCGCAACCACCAGAAGGACGTCTTCGCCGACAAGTGGCCCACCCTGCTGGGCATCGCCCGCATGGGCAACTTCGAGGGCTGGACCGGCAAGACCGACTGGAACTCCTTCTACGCGCTGATCTGGACGCACTCCCTGCCCGCCAAGTACCTCCAGGCCCAACCGATCAGCACATGGGGCGAGCACACGATCACCTTCTCCGGGCCGGGCGGCACCTCGGTCTCCGACACGGACGGCGTACGCCGCATCACGACCGACGGCCGGGTCGTCTACGACGGCGGCGCCTATCTGCTGCCCTGGGATCCGAAGAAGCCCACGAAGCTCTACCACTACAACCCGGCCGGCGGCAGCGGCGAGTGGCGGGTGCCGCGCGACTGGGAAGGCCTCTCCCGGGTCGCTCTGTACCGGCTCACCGACCAGGGCCGGGTGTTCGTCGCCGACGTCCCCGTGCGCGACGGCCGGATCACCCTCGACGCCGAGCCCGCCCAGCCGTACGTCGTGTACCGCACCCGCGTGGCCGGGCCCCCCGTCCCCCGCTGGGGACAGGGCACCCCGCTGTACGACCCCGGTTTCAACTCGGGCTCGCTGAAGGGCTGGACGGTCAGCGGCCCGGCCTCCGTGGTGCGCAGCGACCTCGGCGACCACGAGCTGGTGATCGCCCCCGGCGGCGCCGCCACGGTCTCCCAGCGGCTCACCCGCCTCAGGCCCGGCCGGTACGCCGCGTCCGTGCAGGTCGAGGTCGGCGAGAGCGCCGACGGCACCCGCAGGGCGTCCCTCCGGGTCCGCACCGCCGACGGCGTCACCGCCGCCAACTGGACCGATACCTCGACCGCGGGCAACTTCGTCGCCGCCGACCGCAAGCACGGGACCCGTTTCCAGCGGATGTTCACCTGGTTCACCGTGCCCGAGGGCGGCGGGCCCGTCGAACTCGAACTGTGCGCCGCCGCCGGGCAGGCACGGGTGCGGTTCGACAACGTCCGGGTCGTGCCCGCCCGGCGTCCGGCGAAGCGCGGAACGCTGGTCTTCGAGGACTTCGAGAACGTCCCGCAGGGGTGGGGCCCCTTCGTGAAGGGCGACGCGGGCGGATCCACCGACCCGCGCACCCACATCGCCCAGCGGCACGCGCCGTTCACCCAGCGGAGCTGGAACGGCAAGGCGATCGACGACGTCGTCGACGGCTCCGAGTCGCTCAAGTCACGCGGCGAGAACGACGGTCTGGTCTACCGGACCGTGCCGCACACCGTCCGGTTCACGCCGGGGCGCCGCTACCGGGTCTCGTTCCGTCACGAGAACGAGAAGGCCGGCCAGTACGCCTGGATCACCGCCGTCGACCGGGGAGCGACGACGACCGAGCTCGAACGGACCGCCCTCCCCGTCGCCACCGAACCGACGCTGCACACCTACGAGTTCACGGCGCCCGCCGACGGCGAGGCCTGGGTGGGGCTGCGCAAGACCGGGGACGACGGCACGGCCGAGTTCGTGCTCGACTCGTTCGAGGTGAGCGAGGCCGGCTGAGCGGCCGCCTCCAGCTCCAGCACCCGCACCTCGTTCACCCCCTCCCGCAGCACGGGACCGGGCACGTACAGCTGGTGCTGCGGGCCGACGGACCAGTAGCGTCCCAGACAGAAACCGTTGACCCACACGAACCCCCGGGTCCAGCCCGGGAGTTCGAGGAAGGCGTCCCCGGCGCCGCGCACCTCGAAGATGCCGCGGTACAGGCCGGGGGCGCCGCCCGGGGGAAGCGGGCCGAACGGCACCCCCTCCACGTCGTCCAGCGCGTCCAGCCGCAGACCCCGCGCCCGCACACCGTGCAGATACTGCCGCTCGTGCAGCACGCCCCCCGTGATGCCCTTCGGCTCACCGGTGCGCGGCCCGTAGTTGACCCGCCCCAGCGACTCCACCCACAGCTCCACCCGGGCGGGCCCCGCGACCGGCTCCTTCAGCTGCGCGGAGTCCTCGCCGAGCACGCCGGCCGCCACCCCGTCGACGTACACCACCGCCAGGTCGCGCAGCCCGCGCACGGTCAGCGGGTACGGCTGGCGCGGGCCGGGCACGCCCACCTCGTACTTGACCAGCCCCTGGCCGACGCCCAGGTCCTCGAACGTGGGCGGCACCGCGTACTCGCCCCCCGCGCCGCCGAGCGTCTCCAGCAGCGTGTCCCGGGAGGCCCACTCCCCGAGGACGACCGGCGTGGCGGCACCGAGCGCCCCGGGGGCCGGGGGCACGTCCGGCAGCGGCCCGTCCGCGTAGGCGGCGAGGATCTCCCGGAACCGCCAGAACTTCTCCGTGGGGCGCCCCAGTTCGTCGACCGGTGCGTCGTAGTCGTACGAGGTGACGTCCGGCTCCAGCGGCCCGTCGTGCAGCGCGCCACCGCCCCGGTTGGCGCCCGCCCAGCCCGCGAAGCTGGTGCCGCCGTGCGCCATGTAGAGGTTGACCGAGGCACCGCACTCCAGGATCTCCCGCAGGGTGTCCGCCGCGTCGCCGGGATCGCGCACCACGTGCTCGGCGCCCCAGTGGTCGAACCAGCCGCACCAGAACTCCATGCACATCAGCGGACCCGTCGGCCGGTGCCGGCGCAGCGTCGCGAAGGCCTCCCGGGCGTGCGAGCCGAAGTTCGCGGTGGCCAGGACGCCGGGGACCGAGCCGCCGGTGAGCATGTGGTCCTCGGGGCCGTCCGAGGTGAACAGCGGGACACTCACGCCCGTGGCGCGCAGCAGGTCCGCGAGCCGGCGCAGATACACCTGGTCGGAGCCGTAGCTGCCGTACTCGTTCTCGACCTGCACCATCAGCACCGGGCCGCCGCGGCCGATCTGCCGGGACACGACCTGGGGCAGCAGCCGCCGGAACCAGCGCTCCACGTGCCCCAGGTACTCCTCGTCGCGGGTGCGGAGCCCGCCCGTCAGCCAGTGCGGCAGCCCGCCGTTGTCCCACTCCGCGCAGATGTACGGCCCGGGCCGCACGATCGCCCACAACCCGGCCCCGGCGACCGCGTCCAGGAAACGGCCCAGCTGCTCCACGTCCCGGAAGCCGCCGGGGCGCGGCTCGTGGAGATTCCACGGCACGTACGTCTCCACACAGTTCAGCCCCATCGCCCGCAGCATCCCCAGGCGATGCGCCCACTGCTCCTCGTGCACCCGGAAGTAGTGCAGTGCGCCGGACAGCAGCCGCACCGGGCGGCCGTCCAGCAGGAAATCCGTGTCCCCCACCGTGAACTCGCTCATGGCCACCACGATCAGCCCTGGCGGCAGTGGCGTCCATGGACAAAGATCGTCGCTGATTGGACGCAAGAGGCGGCCGGACAGGCGGGAGGAAAGCGGGTGTACCACACCTGGATGCGCTATTTCACCCCCGGCCCCGTCCACCACCGGCTCGGCCTCGCCTGCCTCGGCGTCGGCCTCCAGCACGGCGAGCTGCCGGCCGTCGGCCCCCGCACCCTCGACCATCACGTGGCCGTCGTGATCGGCGCCGGCAGCGGCTGGTACCGCACCCCCGACGGACACCGCCATCCCGTCACCGCGCCCGCCCTGATCTGGCTCACCCCCGGAGTGCCGCACCACTACGGGCCCGACCCGAGCTGGGACGAGTGCTTCGTCGACTTCACGGGACCCGCGGCGGCCACGTACACCGAACTCGGCTACATCGAACCCGGCCGGCCCGTCGTGCCCCTCTCCGACGCGGCCGCCGCCCGCGCCGTCGTGGGCCGGATCGCCCGCGCCGCCCGCCGCGGCAACCCCCTGCTGGAGGTGGAGACGGGCGCGGCCGTCCACGAGCTCCTCGTCGCCCTGCGCCGCGCCCGCGCCGACCTCGCCCCCGACGGCGACGAGGTCCTCCAGGCCCTCGCCCGCGACGCGTTCAAGGCGATGTCCGTGGCCGACCACGCCGCCCGGCACGGCATGACCCCCGCCGAACTGCGCAGCGCCGTGCGCCGCGGCGCCGGATGCAGCCCCAAGGACTACCTCCTCGGCATCCGCCTGGGACGCGCCAAGGAGCTCCTCGCCGCCACCGAACTCCCGGTCGCCGCCGTCGCCCGCCGCGTCGGCTACGACGACCCCGCGTACTTCTCCCGGCTGTTCACCCGGCGCGTCGGCATGGCTCCGGTCCGCTTCCGGGCCCAGCAGGGACGGACCGTCCCCGGTGGCTGGAGCGACCGGATCCCCGACCCCGACGATCCGCCCATGATCGAGCGGCCCGAGGCCACGTAGGGTGGGACCTCATGACCACGAGCAAGCCCCAGGAAGTCGACCCCGCCGTCAGCGCCGAACTCGCCCGGCTGCGCGACAGCATCGACAACATCGACGCCGCCGTCGTGCACATGCTCGCCGAGCGTTTCAAGTGCACCCAGCAGGTCGGACACCTCAAGGCCGCCCACCAGCTGCCGCCCGCGGACCCGTCCCGCGAGGCCCAGCAGATCGAGCGGCTGCGCAGGCTGGCCGAAAGCGCCAAGCTGGATCCGGCCTTCGCCGAAAAGTTGCTGAATTTCATCATTGCCGAGGTCATCCGGCACCACGAGCGCATCGCGGACGACGCGGGAGGCGCCGCGGCGGACGCGGGGGAGTGACACCGGGCGCTCCGAACGTGCATCCTGCCTGAACACTCCGTGCCGGGTACACGCCGGGCACATGCCGGGAACAAGAGCACGCGCCGAACACACGCCCAGCACGCCCTGCCGGGCACGCGCTGTCAGGCCACGGGCGCAGCCCGTGAGTCCGTACGGGCATAAGCTGTACGCCCAACCGAGGGGACGTCGGGCCATGCCGTCGGATGCCAAGATCCTCATCGTCGACGACCACGAAGACACGCTGTACGCGCTGGAGAGCGCCCTGGCACCGCTGGGTTACCAGGTGGCGCGGGCCACCAGCGGCGACGAGGCGCTCAAGGAAGTCCTGCGCGGTCAGGTGGGGCTGCTCCTCCTCGATGTGCGCATGCCCGGCGTCAGCGGCCTCGACGTGGTGCGCTACATGCGCCGGGTGGAGCAGACCCAGCACATCCCGGTCATCCTGCTCACCGGCTTCGGCCCCGACGCCGAACTCACCTCCACCGCCTTCGGCCTCGGCGTCGCCGACCTCGTCATGAAGCCCATCGACCCCTGGGCACTGCGCACCAAGGTCCGCTACCTGTTCGACAGCCACCGGCGCCACCGGGCCCTGGAGGAGGAGCTGCGCGAACTGCGCGCACAGGCCAAGGACGCCGGCCCGCGCGCCGCCGGCCCGGTCCTGCCCCGCCCGGACACCCGCTTCCCCGTCCAGCGCGAGCCCCGCAACGGCACACTGGAGCAGCGCCGCACCCCGTAGGGGCCCGCTCCGCGGGAGGAGGACCGCGGGTGGAGCGGGCCGCGAGTGGTGGGGTGCATATGCCGCGTACCGGACCACCTCTGTGCCCTGTCGGAGCCATCAGGCAGCATGTCCTCATGTCCGTACTGACGCGCGACGAAGCGCAGACCCGTGCCAAGCTCCTCGACGTCCACCACTACGGGATCGAACTCGACCTGACCCGCGGGGACGAGACCTTCGACTCCCGGACCGTCATCCGGTTCACCGCCCGCGCCGAGGCGGACACCTTCGTCGAGCTGAAGCCCGCAGAGCTGCGCTCCGTCACCCTCGACGGGCAGTCCCTCGACCCGGAGGCCCTGGTCGAGAACCGGCTGCCCCTCAAAGCCCTGACCGCGGGCGAGCACGAGCTGCGCGTCGACGCCGTCATGCGCTACTCCCGCACCGGCGAGGGCATGCACCGCTTCACCGATCCCACCGACGGCGAGACCTACGTCTACACCCAGCTGTTCATGGAGGACGTCCAGCGCGTCTTCGCCGCCTTCGACCAGCCCGACCTGAAGGCCGTCTTCGAGCTGTCCGTCACCGCCCCCGAGGGCTGGACCGTTCTCGCCAACGGCGTCACCGAGCACCTCGGCAACGGCCGCTGGACGGCCGCGCCCACGCCGCTGGTCTCCACCTACCTCGTCGCCGTCGCCGCGGGCCCCTGGCACTCCGTGCGCACCGAGCACCGCGGCCTCCCCTTCGGCATCCACTGCCGCCGCTCCCTCGCCCCGTACCTGGACGCCGACGCGGACGAGATCCTCGACGTCACCCGCGCCTGCTTCGACCGCTACCACGAGAAGTTCGACGAGCCCTACTCCTTCGACTCCTACGACCAGGCGTTCGTCCCCGAGTTCAACGCCGGCGCCATGGAGAACCCCGGACTCGTCACCTTCCGCGACGAATTCATCTACCGCTCCGCCGTCACCGACACGGAGCGTCAGACCCGCGCCATGGTCATCGCCCACGAGATGGCCCACATGTGGTTCGGCGACCTGGTCACCCTGCGCTGGTGGGACGACATCTGGCTGAACGAGTCCTTCGCCGAGTACATGGGCTACCAGACCCTCACCGAGGCCACCCGCTTCACCGACACCTGGACCGACTTCGGCGTCGCCCGCAAGTCCTGGGGCTACGACGCGGACCAGCGCCCCTCCACCCATCCCGTCGCCCCCGACCCGGACGCCGTCCCCGACACCGCGTCCGCCATGCTCAACTTCGACGGCATCTCCTACGCCAAGGGCGCCTCCGCCCTGCGCCAACTGGTGGCCTGGCTCGGCGAGAAGGACTTCCTCGCCGGCATCAACACGCACTTCGCCCGCCACAAGTTCGGCAACGCCACCCTCGCCGACTTCATCGACAACCTCGCCTCCGCCACCGAGCGCGACGTGCACGCCTGGGCCGACTCCTGGCTGCGGACCACCGGCGTGGACACCCTCGTCCCCACGATCACCGCGGCGGCCGACGGCGGCCATGCCCTCACCGTCGAGCACCGGGGCAGCCGCCCGCACCGCATCGCCGTCGGCCTCTACGACGCGGACCTCTCCGACGGGGGCCGCCTCACCCTCCGCGAGCGCCTCGAACTGGACGTGCCGCAGGCCGAGCCGGTGGCCATCGGCAAGCGGCCGGCCCTGCTCCTCCTGAACGACGGAGACCTCTCGTACGCCAAGGTCCGCTTCGACACCGAGTCGTTCCGGGCCGTGCGCGGCTCCCTGTCGGGCCTGCCCGACCCGCTCACCCGCGCGGTCGTGTGGAACGCCCTGCGGGACGCCGTGCGCGACGGCGAACTGCCCGCCATGGCCTACGTCGAGGCCGCCCGCGCCCACCTCCCGCACGAGACGGACCTCGCCCTCGTCCAGGGCGTCCTGTCGTTCGCTACCGCCCACGTCGCCGACCGGTTCGTGTCCGCCGAGGAGCGGCCCGCCGCGCTCGCCACCCTCACCGACCTGTGCCGTGACCTGATCCGCCGCACCGAGGACGGGTCCCACCCGGGGCTGCGCCTGACCGCCGTACGCCACTTCATCGACGTCGCGGCCCACCCCGACACCATCAGTGCCTGGTTCTCCGAGGGCACCGTGCCCGGCGGCCCGGAACTCGACCCGGAGCTGCGCTGGCGCATCCTCGGCCGACTCGCCGTGCTCGGCGCCGTCGACGACGCCGTCATCGACGCCGAACTCGTCCAGGACCCGAGCGCCACCGGCCAGGAGGGCGCCGCCCGCTGCCGGGCCGCGCTGCCCGACCCGGAGGCCAAGCGCAGGGCGTGGGAGGAGATGTTCACCACCGACGACCTGTCCAACTACCTTTTCACCGCCACCGCGCAGGGCTTCTGGCAGCCCGAACAGGCCGAGCTCGTAAGGGAGTACGTCGAGCGGTACTGGCCGGACGCGGTGGCCGTCGCCGGCCGTCGCGGTCCCGCGATCGCCGAGGCGGCGGGACGCTGGGCGTTCCCCGTGCACGCGATCTCCGACCGGACGCTGGCGCTGGGCGAGGCATGTCTGCGGGACGCCGAGCCCATTCCGGCGCTGCGGCGCAAGCTCGCGGACCAACTCGACGATCTCGCACGGGCGCTGCGGGTCCGCGAGGCCTGATCCCGGGACGTCCGTGCCCGCCCTCCGAGGGCGGGCACGGACGTCCCGTCCCCGGGTGCGGCGCGGGACGTCTCGTCCCCGCGCGCCGGACGTGCCGCTCCCCGGCCCGTCCGGCACCTGAGGAGCGCCGAGCACCGGACGGACCGGGGCGGCAGGGCACGCACGGCCCACGGGCGAACCGGGGCGGCGAGGCGCGCGGCGTCCGCGGGCGGACCGCGGCGCGTAGCACCCCGGCCGCCCCGACACATTTCCTCCGCACGGCAGTACCCCCTTTCGGGTCGGATCGTTGTCCCATACGGGCGCGCCGACCCGAAATGCGTACACCCTGGGAATCGCCCCGCCGCGCGCCCACCGGAGGACACCCCATGAGCACGCCGCCCCTCGCCTCAGGTCCCGAAGGTCCCGGCGCTCTGCGGCCACTGCTCGACACCGTCCTCGACGCCCTGCGCGAGGGCGCGGCGGCACGCGGGGGCCCGCTGCCCGCCGGAGGCCCGGAGGCGGTCGCGCGGCACGTGCGCGACGCGGTGGGCGAGGTGCTGCCCCGGGAGGGCCGCGACGACGCCCTGCGCGTCCTGGTGCACGCCCTGGCGGCAGGGTCGGCCGACCCCGCCGATCCGCTGTGCGCCGCCCACCTGCACTGCCCGCCCCTCGCCGTCGCGGCCGCCGCCGACCTCGCCGCCGCGGTCCTCAACCCGTCCCTGGACTCCTGGGACCAGGCGCCGGCCGCCTCCGCGCTCGAAGCCCTCGTCACCGCGGCCCTGGCCGCGGAGGTCTACTCGGGGGCCGACGAGCCTCCCGGACGGGCCGACGCCCTCGTCACCACCGGCGGCACCGAGTCGAACCAACTCGCCCTCCTCCTCGCCCGCGAGGCCCGTGGAGGCGTGCGGCTGGTCTGCGGCGCCAACGCCCACCACTCCCTGCACCGCGCCGCCTGGCTGCTCGGCCTGCCCGAGCCCGTCGTCGTCCCCGCCCCGGCCGGCACGATGGACCCGGCCGCCCTCGACGAGGCACTCACCGAACTCCCCGGCCCTCGCGGCTCCCTCCTGGTGGCCGCCACCGCCGGCACCACCGACGCCGGACTCCTCGACCCGCTGGCCGACATCGCCGACCTGTGCGCGGCGCACGGCGCCCGCCTCCACATCGACGCGGCCTACGGCGGAAGCCTCCTCTTCAGCGACCGGCACCGCGCGCGGCTCGACGGGCTCCACCGTGCCGACACCGTCACCCTCGACCTGCACAAACTGGGCTGGCAGCCCGTGGCCGCGGGACTCCTCGCCGTACGGAAGGCGAGCGACCTCGCCGTCCTGCGGTACAGCGCCGACTACCTGAACGCCGACGACGACACCGAAGCCGGCCTCCCCGACCTCCTCGGCCGCTCCCTGCGCACCACCCGGCGCCCCGACATCCTCAAGATCGCCGTCACTCTCGCCACGCTCGGACGGGCCGGCCTCGGTGCGCTCATCGACCAGGTCTGCGCGCATGCCGCCGGACTGGCCGACCTGATAGCCGCAGATCCCGGTTTCGAGCTCTACGACCGGCCGGTCATCAGCACCGTCCTTTTCCGGCCCACGGGCGCTTCCGACGCCGACGTCGCCGCGGTGCGCCGCACCCTCCTGCACGAGGGCCGCGCCGTCCTCGGCCGCGCCGCTCTCGACGGCCGCCTCTGGCTCAAGGTCACCCTCCTGAACCCCGACACCCGGCCGGGCGACCTGGCCACCCTCCTGAAACTGGTGGAAGGACACACACCGAGATGAGCCAGACGCCCACCCCCCCACGTCCCGCCGCCGAAGCACCCCGCGACCTGGTGGGCATCGGCATCGGCCCGTTCAACCTCTCCCTCGCCGCCCTCGCCCACCCCCTGGCCGAACTCGACACCGTCTTCTACGAACAGCGCCCCGGCTTCGACTGGCACCCCGGCCTGCTCATCGACGGCGCCACCCTCCAAGTCCCCTTTCTGGCGGACCTGGTGACCCTCGCCGACCCGGCGAACCCGTGGTCGTTCCTCAACTACCTGAAGGACCGCGACCGCCTCTTCCCCTTCTACTTCGCCGAGCGCTTCCACATCCAGCGCGCCGAGTACGACGCCTACTGCCGGTGGGTCGCCGACAGCATCCCCGGACTGCACTTCGGCCACCAGGTCGACGCCGTCCGCTGGAACCCCGAACGCGCCCTCTTCGAGGTCGACTTCAGCCGGCTCGACGCCGACGGGGAGGCCGAGGCGCTGGGCCGCTCGTACACGCGCAACATCGTGCTCGGCGTCGGCACCGCCCCGCACATCCCCGACCCCCTCAGAACCCTGGTCGAGGCACCCGGCGTGCCCGTCATCCACGCCGCGGACTACCTCCAGCACCGGGAGCGGTTCCTCACCGCCGAGCACATCACCGTGATCGGCGCGGGACAGTCCGGAGCCGAGGTCTTCCTCGACCTGCTGCGCAACCGCCCCGCCGGACGCGAGAAGATCCACTGGCTGGCCCGTACCGAGGCGTTCGCGCCCATGGAGTACTCCAAGCTCGGCCTGGAACACTTCACGCCCGACTACACCCGCTACTTCCACGCCCTGACCGAGCCGGTCCGCGACCGGCTCGTCGCCGCGCAGTGGCAGCTCCACAAGGGCATCGACGCCGACACCATCGCCGCCATCCACGACGAGCTCTACCGCCGCACCCTGCACGGCGGCTGGCCCGACGCCGTCCTCACCCCCGCCGTCACCGTGCGCACCGCGGGACGCGTCGCCACCACCAAGGTCGAACTCCACCTGGAACACGTCCAGCAGGGCGCCCGTTCCCGGCTCACCACCGACGCCGTCGTCCTCGCCACCGGCTACCGCGAACGCCCGCTCGGCCGCATCCTCGCCGGACTCGACCCCTACCTGCGCCGTGACACGGCCGAGCGGCCCCGGATCGACGACCACTTCCGCCTCGTGCTGGACCCCTCCGTCACGGGCCAGCTGTACGTCCAGAACGCCGAACTCCACACCCACGGTGTCGGTGCGCCCGATCTCGGTCTCGCCGCCTGGCGCAGCGCCACCATCCTCAACTCCCTCACCGGCAAGGACCCTTACCCGCTGCCCGGTCGCACCGCATTCACCACGTTCGGACTCGAGCAGCAGCAGGTCCCGGGCGCGCGCCGGGACGAGCTGACGCTCACCCCGCTCGTCGACGGGCGGTAGGCGAGGTGGCGCGCGCCCGCCGGAACGGTGACGGCGCCGACGCGGAGGCCGCGCCGGCGCCGCCGGTCCCGCAGGGAGCCAGGGGGCGGACCACCCGGACGTGAGGACAGGCCTCGTGGGCTAGAAGACGGGCGTGCCGTTCCGCGTCAGCTTCCAGTCCACGGAGGCGAACTCCTTCGGGTCCAGCGTGCCCTTGGCGGTCACCCACTCGGAGATCCGCGTGCGGATCTCCGTCGACTCCGACCACACCTCCGTGGCCGACGCGACGTGCGGGAAGGCGCCGCCACCGTTCGCGCGGTAGTTGTTCACGGCGAGCACGAACTGCTGGGCGTCGTCCAGTGCGGCCCCGTTGTAGGTCAGGTTCTTGATGCGCGAACCGGCCGCCTGCGCGACGTCGATGTCGTACTGGAGTCCCGACACGTAGTCGTAGTTGTAGTCGGGGCGGTTGTTCGCGTTGGTGAGCTTCTCCACGTCGACCGGCGCGTCGGCCGCCGTCTGCACGAAGTACTCCGCCGAGTACTCCAGGTACGCTCGGATCTGAGCGCCCGTCATCACCTTGGCGACCAGGGTGTTGTCGTACACGTACAGGCTCGACAGGTCGCGGATGGTCACGTCGCCGGCCGGGATCTCCGAGGTCCGTGAGAACGGCGACGCCTGCGCGATCACGGGCAGCGAGGCGTACGAGGTGCCCGCCAGCGCCGCCTTGACCACGTCCTCCTGCACCTTGGTGATCAGGTCGATGATCGGGGCGTCCTTGTAGCGCGCCTCGACGGTCGTCAGGGTGTCGGTCGCCGTGCCGACCACCTGGTTGACGTACTCCACGACCGCCGCGTGCTCGTCCTTCAGCAGCTTGGTGATCTTCGGGTCGTCGGCGACCGAGTTCGAGTTGCGGACCGATGACGCCACCGACTCGACCTGCCACCGGCCCTTCTCGAAGACCAGCTCGATGTCGAACACGGACAGCCGCTCGGCGAAGGCCAGCGGCTCCGAGAGGACGACCGTCTTCCCGGTGGCGGTGTTGGTGACCTTCAGCTCGGGGATCTCCACGTGCGCGTGGCCGACGAGGATCGCGTCGATGCCCGGCACCTGCTGGGCCACCAGGGCCGCCGAGTTCTCGACGTAGGGCAGCTGGTCACCGTACGAGGAGGTGCCGGAGGAACCGGAGTGCGCCGACACGACGACGACGTCCGCGCCCATGGAGCGCAGCTTCGGCACCCACTTGGCCGCCTGCTCCTCGAGTCCCGGGAACGTCAGCTTGCCCTGCACGTAGGCCTTGTCCCAGATCGCGATGCCCGGGTTCGTCAGACCGAGCACGGCCACCTTCACCGGCGCGGCACCCGGCACGTGGAAGGTCTTGATGAAGTACGGCGGGAAGGCGGGCTTCTGGGTCTTCGCGTCGAGCGCGTTGGCGCCGAGCAGCGGGAAGTGGCACTGCGACTCGAACTTCCGCAGCGTCTCGATGCCGTAGTTGAACTCGTGGTTGCCGAGGGCCGCCGCGTCGTAGCCGATCGCGTTCATCGCCTGCGCCATCGGGTGCACCGGACCACCCTTGGCGGTGATCAGGTCGACCTTCGCGTAGTAGTACGTCAGCGGGGTGCCCTGAATGGTGTCGCCCGCGTCGAGGAGGAGCGTGTTGCAGCGGCCCTTCTCCTCGCGGATCTGGTTCACCAGCGTCGAGATCCGGGACAGGCCCTGGGCGTTGCCCGCCGCGTCCTTGTACTCCGCGTCCTTGAAGTAGTCCCAGTTGAAGACGTGGCCGTGCAGGTCCGTCGTGCCCATCACCGTCAGGGAGTACCGCTTGGGCTTCTTGCCGCCCTTGGCCTCGGCGGCCTGCGCCGCCGGAGCCGCCGCCGCGCCGGCGAGCGCGACGCCCGCACCCGTGACGGCGGACTTCTTGAGGAACTTCCTGCGGTTCAACGGCATGTCTGTGGCTCCTAGGAAATGGGTCGACGACGCGCGTAGATTCTGGCCCACGCGCCACGGCGGCAACAGGTCCGTGAGGTTTCTTTCTGATGACCTGTGGGCGCCACAACCGGCCGTCCCGGTGACAGAGTGGGACGTATGGCCCCCAATGCAGACTCCGCCCCGGAAGAACCCCAACTCGCCGTCCCGTACGGGACGCCCGAGTCCCCGCGCATCGCCGTGCGTGGCGAGGCCCACCTGGAGGTCGATCCGGAGATCGCCCGGATCGGCGTCACCGTCGCCGCGCGCGGCAAGGACAGGCAGGAGGCGCTCGCCGACCTCACCCGCCGCAACGCCGCCGCCCTCGACCTGGTGAAGTCCTACGGAGACGCCGTCGAGCGCGTGGAGACCGGCGGGTTCTCCATCGCCCCGGAACTGACCCGGCACGGCCGCGGTGAACGTGTCCACGCCTACGTCGGCCGCGTCCGGATCGACGCCGAACTCACCGACTTCACCGCGCTCGGCGAGCTCACCACACGACTGGCGGACCTCCAGATCACCCGTGTCGACGGCCCCTGGTGGGCCCTGCGCCCGGATTCGCCCGAACACCGCAGGGCCAGGCAGCAGGCGGTCCGCGAGGCCGTGCAACGCGCCCGAGAGTACGCGGAGGCCCTCGGCACCACCCTCACGGCCCTGGTGGAACTGGCGGACATCGGCGCGGAGAACGTCCAGCCGTACGGTCTCGCCGGCGCCGCGCGTTCACGGTCCGTGTACGCCGCGTCCGCGGACGAGGAGGCCGCGCCCCTCGACCTCGAACCGCAGCGCCAGCATGTCTACGCCCAGGTCAACGCCCGCTTCACGATGGCGCCGCCGCGGTTGTGACCGCCGAATGTCCGGTATTTCGAATAGAGGGGCGAAGGATCCCTCGAATTGTTCCGGGGTGCTTCCGAATGCTCATCGGAGCGCCCCGGCGCACAATTCAACACTTGTCAATAACGCTTCACGCAAGCGTTGTTGAGTAGTCACACGCGACCAATTCTCTACCCGCCGGTAAGGCATACGCTCGAATCATGCGCCGAGCAAAGATCGTTTGTACATTGGGCCCCGCCACCGACTCGTACGACCAGATCAAGGCACTGGTCGACGCCGGAATGGACGTAGCCCGCTTCAACCTCAGTCACGGCACCTATGCCGAGCACGAGGAGCGTTACCAGCACGTGCGGAAGGCCTCCGACGAGACTGGCCGCAGCGTCGGCATCCTCGCCGACCTTCAAGGCCCGAAGATCCGGCTCGGCCGCTTCAGCGAAGGTCCCGTACTCCTTGAACGCGGAGACAGCTTCACCATCACCGTCGAGGACGGCTTCGAGGGCGACCGCCAGACCTGCGGTACGACCTACGGGGGTCTGGCCTCCGACGTCACGCCCGGTGAGCGCATCCTCGTCGACGACGGCAAGGTCTGCCTGGAGGTCACGGCCGTCGACGGCCCCCGCGTGCACACCACGGTCGTCGAGGGCGGCATGGTCTCCGACCACAAGGGCCTCAACCTCCCCGGTGTCGCCGTCTCCGTCCCCGCCCTCTCCGAGAAGGACGAAGCCGACCTGCGCTGGGCCCTGCGCTCCGGATTCGACGTCATCGCCCTGTCGTTCGTCCGCAGCGGCAAGGACATCGTGGACGTCCACCGGATCATGGACGAGGAGGGCCGCCGCCTCCCGGTGATCGCCAAGGTGGAGAAGCCCCAGGCCGTCGAGAACATCGACGACATCGTCGCCGCGTTCGACGGCATCATGGTCGCGCGCGGCGACCTCGGCGTCGAAATGCCGCTGGAGCAGGTGCCGATCGTCCAGAAGCGCGCCGTCAAGCTGGCCAAGCGGAACGCCAAGCCGGTCATCGTCGCCACCCAGATGCTCGACTCGATGATCGACAACTCCCGGCCCACCCGCGCGGAGGCCTCCGACGTCGCCAACGCCGTCATCGACGGCACGGACGCGGTGATGCTGTCCGGCGAGACGAGCGTCGGCAAGTACCCCGTCGAGACCGTGCGCACCATGGCGCGCATCGTGGAGGCGGCGGAGGAGGACATCCTCGCCAAGGGGCTCCCGCCGCTGACCGAGCGCAACAAGCCCCGCACCCAGGGCGGTGCCGTGGCGCGCGCCGCCGCCGAGATGGGCGACTTCCTGGGCGCCCGGTTCCTCGTCGCCTTCACCCAGTCCGGGGACACGGCCCGTCGGCTGTCCCGGTACCGTTCACCGATCCCGCTGCTGGCCTTCACCCCGGCCCAGGCGACCCGCTCCCAGCTGAACCTCACCTGGGGCGTGGAGACCTTCCTCGGCCCGCACGTCGGCTCCACCGACGCCATGGTGGAACAGGTGGACGAGCTGCTCCTGAAGTACGGCCGCTGCGAGAAGGGCGACATCGTCGTGATCACGGCGGGATCGCCGCCCGGGGTCTCCGGTTCGACCAACCTGGTCCGCGTGCACCACATCGGCGAGGACGACAGCCCCAAGTAGGCGGTACGGCGACGGGCCCCCGCGGAATCGTCCGGAGGGGCCCGTCGGTGTGCCACGACGCAACGGCCGGGTGGTGATCGGGCGGTGCTGTCGCAGGACGGGACGGAGCCCCAACGGGTACGCGTGGACAGTCCGGTTCACGGACGGGGGTGTGCTGCTGTCATCTTCCGGCACCCGGGGCGGATGCGCCGGGGAACCGATCGGCTGCGACGCGCGCGAAAGACGCGGATGTTCCGACGCGCGCGAAAGGCGCGGATGTTCAAGGGAAAGGAAACATCCACTTCTGGATGGCGACCTTGGAATCCAAAGAAAAGTGCCCCGGGTCGGACTCGAACCGACACTGTATGGGTTTTGAATCCATTGCCTGCTGCCAATTGGGCTACCGGGGCCCGCTGAATCGAAGGTTTACCCCGACCCGCTGCCTGACCACCATACCGCAGCTGGGTAGGCTCTTGGGAGCAGTACCCGCGCCCTGAACGAGGAGCCCCCGTGACCGCCCCCGAGTCGCCCCAGCCCGTAGACGCGCCCGACGACGACAAGTCGCACGTGCCTCCGCTGACGACCCGTGTCGTCATCGCTGAGGACGAGGCACTGATCCGACTCGACCTCAAAGAGATGCTGGAGGAGGAGGGCTACACCGTCGTGGGCGAGGCGGGCGACGGCGAGCAGGCCATCGAGCTGGCCCGCGAGCACAAGCCGGACCTCGTGATCCTCGACGTGAAGATGCCGAAGCTGGACGGGATCTCCGCGGCGGAGAAGATCGCCGAGGAGAGCATCGCCCCCGTCCTCATGCTGACCGCGTTCTCGCAGCGCGACCTCGTCGAGCGGGCCCGTGACGCCGGCGCGATGGCGTACCTGGTCAAGCCCTTCAGCAAGAGCGATGTGGTGCCCGCCATCGAGATGGCGGTGTCGCGCTTCACCGAGCTGAAGGCGCTGGAGAAGGAGATCGAGGATCTCACCCAGCGGCTGGAGACGCGGAAGCTCGTCGACCGGGCCAAGTCCGTTCTGCAGACGGAGTACGGGCTGACGGAGCCGGCCGCCTTCCGGTGGATCCAGAAGACGTCCATGGACCGTCGGATGTCCATGCAGCAGGTCGCCGAGGCGGTCATCCAGGACGCCGCGGAGAAGAAGGCCGCGAAGGGCTAATCGGCCGCACTCCTGCGGCCGGGCACGCGCCGAGCCCGTACCTTGCGCATGCGAGAGGCCCGCACCCCGAGGGGTGCGGGCCTCTTCGCGCGTCCGGGGACGTGCCGGGCGGGGTGCCTCAGTCCTCGCCCAGGTACGCCTTCCGCACCGACTCGTCGTGCAGCAGGTCCTGACCGGTGCCGGAGAGGACGATGCTGCCGACCTCCATGACGTGCCCCTGGTCGGCGAGCGAGAGCGCCGCCTGGGCGTTCTGCTCGACGAGCAGGATCGTCGTGCCGGCGGCCTTCAGCTCGGCGATCGTCGACATGATCTTCTGCATCATGATCGGCGAGAGGCCCATGGACGGCTCGTCCAGCATGAGCAGCTTGGGCTGGGACATCAGAGCCCGGCCCATCGCCAGCATCTGCTGCTCACCGCCCGAGAGGGTTCCCGCGGCCTGCTTGCGCCGCTCGCCCAGGATGGGGAACAGGTCGTAGGCCCGTTGGATGTCCTTCTCGATGCCCGCCTTGTCGCTCCGCAGGAACGCTCCGAGCTGGAGGTTCTCCGCGATGGTCAGACGGGGGAAGATGTGCCGGCCCTCGGGGGAGTGGGCGAGTCCGAGGGCGACGATCTTGTGAGCGGGGACGTTGGCGAGGGGCTGACCGTCGAAGAGGATGCGCCCGCCGCTGGGCTTGAGGAGCCCGGAGAGGGTGCGCAGAGTCGTCGTCTTGCCGGCGCCGTTGGTGCCGATGAGGGTGACGATCTGACCGGCTTCGACGGTGAAGGAGATGCCCTTGACGGCCTCGATCTTGCCGTAGGCGACCTTGAGGTCCTCGACCTCCAGCAGTGCGGTCACTGGGCGGTTCCTTCCTTGCTGGTGCTGCTCGACGCCTCGGCGGCCTCGGCGGCCTCGGCGGCTCCGGCTTCGGCGGCCTCGACCTCCGCGGCCTCCTCCTCGCCGGGGGCGCCCTCGAACGGCGTACCGAGGTAGGCGGCGATGACGCGCTCGTCGCCCTGGACGACCTCCGACGTGCCCTCGACGAGCTTCTCGCCCTGGACGAGACAGGCGACGCGGTCGCTCAGGTTGAAGATGAAGCGCATGTCGTGCTCGATGACGAGCACGGCGATGCCCCGGTCACGGATGGCGAAGACGAGTTCTTCCGTCGCCCGCGTCTCCTGCGGGTTCATGCCCGCGGTCGGCTCGTCGAGGAGCAGCAGACCCGGGTCGCTCGCCATGGCGCGGGCGATCTCCAGCTTGCGCTGCTCGCCGTAGGGGAGGTTGCGGGAGAGGTGGTCGGCCTTGTGGTCGAGGCCGATGAACTCCAGCAGCTCCATGGCGCGTTCACGGGACGCGGCCTCGGCCTTGCGGAAGCCCGGACCGCGCAGGAGCGCGGACCAGAGGCCTTCCTTCGTCCGGGTGTGCCGGCCCACGAGCACGTTCTCCAGAACGGTCATGTTGGCGAACAGCCGGATGTTCTGGAAGGTACGGGCGATGCCCGCGCTGGTGACCAGGTGGGGCTTGGGCGGGAGGACCTTGCCCTTGTACGCGACCTTGCCCTCGGTGGGGACGTAGAGGCCCGTCAGGCAGTTGAAGAAGGTGGTCTTTCCCGCGCCGTTGGGTCCGATGAGGCCGACGATCTCACCCGAGTTGACCGTGAGGTCGACGCTGCGGACGGCGGTGAGACCGCCGAAGCGCATGGTGACGCCGCTGGCTTCGAGCACCGGGGTGGGGGCTGTGGTGGTGGTCATGTGGGTCACGCCCCTGCCTTCGTGACGCCGACGGTGGTGTCGGGCAGGGCCTGCTCCGGAATGTCGAGCTGGCCGGTGTCGTGGAATTCGAGCTGGCGGCGGCGGTTGGCCACGATGCCCTCGGGGCGGAAGCGCATCAGGATGATGAGCGCGAGGCCGAAGGCGAGGAGCTGGTACTCCTTCAGGAAGCCGAGCTTCTCGGGGAGGAGGTAGAGCAGCGAGGCGCCGAGGATCGGGCCGTTGACGGTGCCCATGCCACCGAGGACGACCGCGGCGAGCAGGAAGGCGGAGTTGGGCGGCACCGAGCCGGCGAACTGATAGGGGGCCGGGTTGACGCTGTAGCCGACGTGGGCGCTGACGGTGCCGGCGAGGCCGGCGAGCGAGGCGCCCAGCGCGAAGGCGATGAGCTTGACGCGGAAGCCGTTGATGCCCATGGCGGTGGCGGCGGTCTCGTCCTCGCGGATGGCGATCCACGAGCGGCCGATACGGGAGTCGGCGGCGCGGTTGAAGACGACGACCACGATCGCCGTGATGATCAGCATCAGCAGGAAGTAGTTCGCGAACCGGCCGAGGGTGACCCCGACGACGTCGTGGCTGCTGCCGAAGTTGAACCCGAAGATGGTGAGGTCCGGGATCATGGAGATGCCGTTGGGGCCGTTGGTGAGGTTGGGCCCGGAGGAACCGTCCATGTTGTTGACGGAGATACGGAAGATCTCTCCGAAGCCGAGGGTCACGATGGCGAGGTAGTCACCGCGCAGGCGCAGGGTCGGGGCTCCGATGAGGACACCGAAGACGAGTGACGCGGCCATACCCGTCAGCATCGCGGCCCAGAAGGGGAACTGGACGCCGGAGAAGCGGGAGAACTCCGAGCCGGAGACGAGGGCCGCGGCGTAGGCGCCGACACCGAGGAAGGCGACGTATCCGAGGTCGAGGAGACCGGTGAGGCCGACGACGATGTTGAGACCGAGGGCGACGGTGGCGACGACGAGGATGTTCACGCCCAGGTTCGAGTTGTGCTCGTTGTTCTCGACGAAGGGGAACAGCGCCGCGGCCAGGAACGCCATCGAGGTGGCGAAGCCCTTGTGTCGGGCGTTGAGGGCGGCGAACCGGTCGAAGAGGCCCGCGGTCATCAGCGCCCAGACGCCGAAGATGACCAGCAGCAGATAGCCGAGGAACGTTTCGCTTGCCTCCGGGTCGACACCGACGCCGTAGGAGAAGATGATCAGTGCCGCGGCGGTGGCGCCGGTGATGACGAGGCGCTCGCCCCAGACCGGGAGCTTGGCGGCCGGCGGGATGTTCTCCGGCTTGGTGACGTAGTCCTTGAAGGTGTCGCCCGGCTTGGGCAGCGCGAGCGCTCCGAGGACCGCGATCAGGGAACCGACGGCGGCGATGTAGGCGCCGGGGTCCAGGGCGACCAGGCCTTTGAGGTCCACGGCGATGGCGATGGCGCTGAACCAGCTGACCGCGAAGGCGGAGCAGGACGCGAGGACGACGGGCTGGGTGGCGCCCGCCGGGTTGAGCCAGCCGAGGCCCCGCACGTTCCACAGGGTCAGCGCGAAGAGCAGGGTGACGGCGCCGGCGACGAGGTCGAGGATCTGCAGACCGGCCGGGGAGCCGTAGTACGTGAGGTCGCCGGGGAATTCGTCCGTGTACGTCCAGGACATGAACGTACTGGCGATGGTGGCGACGGCGCCGACCGCGACGAGGACGCGGGCGACGGCCTGCGGCAGTGCGATCAGCCCGCGCTCCGGGGCCGTGGTGTCGATGGATGCCATGGTGCTCACGCCCTGTCCGCGACGCGTTCGCCGACCAGGCCTTGTGGCCTGAACAGCAAGACGAGGATGAGGAGGACGAAGGCCCAGACGGAGGACCAGCCGCCGCCGCCGAGCTGCTGCATGCCCGGGATGCCGTCGATGTAGGAGGTGGCCAGGGTCTCGGCGAGGCCGAGGACGAGACCGCCGATCATGGCGCCGTAGATGTTGCCGATGCCGCCGAGGACGGCCGCGGTGAAGGCCTTGAGGCCCATCTGGAAGCCCATGTCGTACTTGATGGTGCCGTAGCGCAGGCCGTACGCGACGGCCGCGACCGCGGCGAAGAAGCCGCCGATGGCGAAGGCGATCACGATGATGCGGTTCGTGTCGATGCCCATCAGCTGCGCGGTGTCCGGGTCCTGCGCGGTGGCCTGCATGGCACGGCCGGTGCGCGACAGACGGACGAAGAAGGCGAGGGCGGCCATGCAGATCGGGGCGGCGACGATGACGAAGAAGGAGCCGCTCTGGATGCTGACGGAACCGATGTGCCAGGGCCCGAAGGGGAGTTGCGGGAACTTGAGGTCGTTCTTGGCGTCCGGGTAACCGTTGAAGACGACCTGCTGGAGCGCCAGCGAGAGACCGATGGCGGTGATGAGCGGTGCGAGGCGTGGTGCTCCGCGCAGTGGTCGGTAGGCGAAGCGTTCCGCCCCGACGGCGATGAGGACGGAGACGAGGCCGCCGCCTATCAGCATCGCTGGGAGGGCTATCCACATGGTGGTGCCGTCGGGCAGGACATACAGGTAGACCGTGAGCGCGCCGAAGCCGCCGGTCATGAAGATCTCGCCGTGGGCGAAGTTGATGAGCTGGACGATGCCGTACACCATCGTGTAGCCGATGGCGATCAGCCCGTACATCGAGCCGAGGAACAGCCCGTTGGCCAGCTGCTGCGGCAGGGTGTTCACCGCATGGCCTCCATGTGGTGGGGAGAGTTGAGCAGGGCGTATGAAGCGGGCCGCGCGGTGACGGGTGGTCTGGCCGCGCGGCCCTCGGATGGTGCTAGCGGCAGTGTGGATCAGCCGTTGAACGTGCCGCTCTTGACGGCCTTCCACTTGCCGTCGACGACCTGGTAGACGGTGAGCTGCTTGTTCGTGGTGTCACCGAACTCGTCGAAGGAGACGGGGCCGGCGATGCCGTCGAACTTGGTCTTCTGGACCTCGGCGACGATCTTGGCGCGAGCGTCGTCCGGGACCTTGCCGTCCTTCACGACGTTGCCGATCGCCTTGATGATGGCGGTCGCGGCGTCGTAGGAGTAGCCACCGTAGGTGCCGTAGTCGCCCTTGAGGCCGGAGGCCTTGTACTTCTTGATGAACTCGGCGGCGGAGGGCAGCGAGTCGACGGGCTGGCCGACGGAGGTCACGAGGTCGCCCTCGGACGTCTTGCCGGCGGTCTCGATGTAGGTCGGGGTGAACATGCCGTCACCACCGAACAGCGGGATCTTGGCTCCGCCGTCCTTGAGCTGCTTGGTGAGCTTCTCCGACTCGTCGTACTGGCCGCCGTAGTACACGAGGTCGGCCTTCGACTTCTTGATCTTGGTGACGAGGGCCGAGAAGTCCGTGTCGCCCGTGTTGACGTGGTCCTCGCCCGCGACCTTGCCGCCCGACTTGGTGAAGCCCGCCTTGAACAGCTTGGCGAGGCCGGCACCGTAGGTCTGCTTGTCGTCGACGACGAACACCTTGCGCTTCTTCAGCGTGTTGTAGGCGTAGTCGGCCGCGAAACCGCCCTGGAGGGCGTCGGTGGTGGCGGTGCGGAAGTACGTCTTGAACGGACGCGACTTCGACGTCTGCCAGTTCTTGCCCTGGGTCAGCTCGGGAGCCGTGTTGGACGGCGAGATCTCGACCAGGTTGGCCGTGGCGAAGACCTGCTGCATCTGCGTGGCGACACCGGAGTTGAGCGGGCCGACGACGCCGAGGACCTTGTCGTTCTGGACGAGCTGGGTGGCGTTCGACTGGCCCTGGGCCGGGATCGCCTTGTCGTCGAGCGCCTGGACCTTGAAGGTCACGCCGGGAACGGTGTTGTTCTTGTTGGCGTCGTTGACGGCGATCTGGACGCCGCCCTGGATACCGAGGCCGGTGGCCGAGTTCTGGCCGGTCAGCGGCGCATCGACGCCGATGATGATCTCGGTCTTCTTGCCGCTGTCCTTGCTGTCCCCGCCGTCGTCGCGCGAGCCGCAGGCGGTCAGCGTGAGTGCTCCGGTGGTGAGCACGGAGGTGAGTATGACCAAAGAACGGTGTCGCACGTTGATTCCTCTCCCTGGCGCGGCACCCCAAGGTGGGGGCCGTGAGTCTCGCCGGGCCGTACTGGGTGAAACAGGCCGTGCAGCAGACGCGCCCGGCGGCGCGGTGACTGGCCGTGACTCTAAGCGCAGGTAGGGGGCATGGGGAGGAGCGCGGGGAAGGCTGTGACGCTCTTGTTATGCGGGGACTGTCCCGGTGGGCGCAGGCCGGACGATCGGACTATTTGGGCACCGCGGTCCGGGGGCACCGTGTGTTCGCATGCTGAGAACGCCCTGTTCCGGTTCATGACGTCGGCCGGACCCGGCCGGCCTGGTGGGTGGGCGCCGCCTTCCGTGGGGCGAGATCCGGACACGGTCGCGGCCGGGCCATTGCTTCATTACGGCAGAGGTAACCCACTGTTACCTCCGCGTGAGGTCGCGGCGGGTGTCCCGGTGGGACGAAGTGGGCACGGGGGACATGGGGTTGGGGAAGCAGGCGGCGTGCAGGTCGGCCCACAGGTCCCGCGGGTAGGCGCCGCCGAACAGAAAGCTCTGCTGCTGCCGAGCGGTCCTGTTGCTGAGGAGCAGGTCGAGGTGCGGGAGGTCGAGGGCCGGCGGGAGCGCGTTGCACTTGTATACGGAGATGCGCACCGTGATGAGCCGGGGCGAGCCCGCCTTCACTGTCAGTGGCAGGCCGGGCGTCGTGGTGGCCCCCAACTCGGGCAGTCCTGCGCCCACTTGATGGACGGTGACCGGGCTGCCGCGCGAGACGTCGACCTCGAAGCGGAAGGTGGCGGGCGCCGGGCCCCGGCCCTTGTAGTACACGTTCGTGACGCCCGCCGGCCAGGGGTACGGGTTCGGGGTGGCCTCCGTGGCCGGGCCGGGGCGCAGCAGGAAGAAGGCGCCGGTGGCGGTCGCGGCGACCAGCAGGGCCTGGGCGAGACGCTGCCAGGAGCGCGGCAGGGCATCCCAAAGGGCGTGGGCGCGCGCTGAGTTCGACCACAGGAGGTCGGGTGGCGGGTCCTGGTGGGGGCCGTCGGGATCATCGGGGTGGTACGGCTCGACGGGCCCGATGCCGGTCATGCCTCACGCTAAGCCGGAGCCGGTGACTCCGCCAATGGGCCCCGCAGCACGAGGGGTTGGCCGCGCCCGCCGCCGGGCCGTCTTGGCATGCGGGCGGCAATGGCCCTTGATCGCCCCGGGTTGCTATAACGGCGGACGAGCCGGACGGACCGGGCACCGAACCCCGTCTCCGCACAAGGGCGTCGGCAGGGGAGCGCCGGCCAGGTCCCGCGCACACAGGAGGTGGGCATGGAACGGTCGGCGACGTGTGTGTTCCTCGCGGGCATCGGCAACTCCGGGCCGGAGCACTGGCAGTCCCTGTGGCGCGGCCGGCTCCCCGGCAGCGTCTGGGTGGAACACGGCAAATGGGACGAACCCGACCGTGACGCGTGGGTGCGCGACCTGGACTCCGCGCTCCGCTCGATCGCGGGGCCGAAGGTCCTCGTCGCCCACAGTCTCGGCTGTTCGGTGCTGGCCGAGTGGGCCGTCGGCCACGGGGACGAGGGCGTCGTCGGGGCGTTCCTGGTCGCCATGCCCGATCCGCACGGACCCGGGTTCCCCGCGGCGGCGGTCGGCTTCGACGCTCCCCGGCACGAGCCGCTGCCCTTCCCGGCCGTGCTCGTCGCCAGTGAGGACGATCCCTACGGATCCATGGAGTACGCCGTGGCGGCCGCCGGGCGGCTGGGTGCCCCGCTGGTGAACGTCGGCCCCAAGGGGCACATCAACGCGGAGTCGGGCCTGGGTGACTGGCCGGAGGGCTGGGCCCTGTTCACCGAGCGCTTCCCGGGCTGATCCGCTCCGCCGGGCGGATCGGCCCGATCGGACTGATCCGCTCCAACGGGCCGATCCGCTCCGGCGGCGTGCGTCGTCGGCGTGCTCCGGTGCGTCGGCCCGCGCGCCGCAGGAAGGGGCGCGCCCGCCCGTGGGGAGGGGCGCGCAAGGAGACGGCGCGCCGCAGGCCCGGCCGGGCGCGCGCCACGAAGAGGGTGCGCGCCCCTGGTCCGTCGTCGGGCGAGGGGCGCGGCCGTGATCAGGCGCCGGGTATGTCCTTGAGGATGCAGGTGAGCCGCGCGCTGCAGACGCGCTTGCCGTCCTCGTCCGTGATGGCGATCTCGTACGTCGCCGACGTGCGGCCCCGGTGCACGGGCGTGGCCACGCCCGTGACCAGGCCGGAGCGCACTCCGCGGTGATGCGTGCAGTTCAGGTCGACACCCACGGCGATCTTGGTGATGCCGCCGTGCAGCATCGCGCCGACGGAGCCGATGGTCTCCGCGAGGACGGCGGAGGCGCCCCCGTGCAGCAGACCGTAGGGCTGGGTGTTGCCCTCGACCGGCATGGTGCCCACGACCCGGTCCGCGGAGGCCTCGACGATCTGCACGCCCATCCGGGTGCCGAGGTGGCCCGCGGAGAACAACGCGGGCAGGTCGACGCCCAGGGCGGCGTACTCGTCGATGACCTCTTGCGGGAACTTCACGGGGTGCTGCTCGCCCATCGGGCCCGGCTCCGTTCGTCGTGGATCACGTCGTCGTGGATCACTGTGTCTGAGCAAACGCTCAGTCGGTTGCCGATTGTTCCAGACGGACGACGACGGACTTGCTGGCAGGGGTGTTGCTGGTGTCCGCGGTGGCGTCCAGCGGGACGAGGACGTTGGTCTCCGGGTAGTACGCCGCCGCGCAGCCCCGCGCGGTCGGATAGTGCACGACGCGGAAGCCGGGCGCGCGCCGCTCGCCGTCCTTCCACTCGCCGACGAGATCCACGTACGAACCGTCGGCGAGCTTCAGCTCCCGGGCGTCCTCGGGGTTCACCAGCACCACGCGACGGCCGTTCTTTATGCCCCGATACCGGTCGTCCAGGCCGTAGATGGTCGTGTTGTACTGATCGTGCGAGCGCAGGGTCTGGAGAAGCAGACGGCCCTCGGGGATCTCCGGGTACTCGACGGGCGCGGCCGTGAAGTTGGCCTTGCCGGTGGCGGTCGGGAAGCGGCGCTCGTCGCGCGGGGCGTGCGGGAGGGTGAAACCCCCGGGGTGCGCCACGCGGGCGTTGAAGTCCTCGAAACCGGGGACGACACGCGCGATGCGGTCGCGGATCGTCGCGTAGTCCTTCTCGAACTCCTCCCAGGGGGTGGCGCTGCGCTCGCCCAGCACCCGGCGGGCCAGCCGGCACACGATGGCGGGTTCCGACAGCAGCCGCGGGCTCGCCGGATCCAGCCGGCCGCGCGAGGCGTGCACCATGCCCATGGAGTCCTCGACGGTCACGAACTGCTCGCCGCCGCCCTGGAGATCGCGTTCCGTACGGCCCAGAGTGGGCAGGATCAGCGCACGCGCGCCCGTGACCACGTGCGAACGGTTCAGTTTCGTCGACACGTGCACCGTCAGCCGGGCACGGCGCATCGCCGCCTCCGTCACGTCCGTGTCGGGGGAGGCCGCGACGAAGTTGCCGCCCATCGCGAAGAACACCTTCGCCTCGCCGTCCCGCAGGGCCCGGATGGCGCGTACGACGTCGAAACCGTGCTCGCGCGGCGGCGCGAACCCGAACTCCTTCTCCAGGGCGTCCAGGAAGGCGGGGGCGGGCCGCTCGAAGATGCCCATCGTGCGGTCGCCCTGCACGTTCGAGTGGCCGCGCACCGGGCAGACACCCGCGCCGGGGCGGCCTATGTTGCCGCGCAGCAGCAGGAAGTTGACGACCTCACGAATGGTGGGGACCGAGTGCTTGTGCTGGGTGAGACCCATCGCCCAGCACACGATGGTGCGCCGCGAGGCGAGAACCATGCGCAGGGCCTCGTCGATCCGCTCACGGGTCAGGCCGGTCGCCGCGAGCGTCTCGTCCCAGTCCGCGCCGCCGGCGGCCGCGGCGAACTCCTCGTACCCGTGCGTGTGTTCCCGGACGAACTCCTCGTCGACGGCACCGTCCGTCTCCAGGATCAGCTTGTTCAGCAGGCGGAACAACGCCTGGTCGCCGCCGAGGCGGATCTGCAGGAACAGGTCGGTGAGCGCCGCGCCCTTGAGCATGCCCTGGGGGGTCTGCGGGTTCTTGAAGCGCCCCAGGCCCGCCTCGGGCAGCGGGTTGACCGTGATGATCTTCGCGCCGTTCGCCTTGGCCTTCTCCAGCGCCGAGAGCATCCGGGGGTGGTTCGTGCCGGGGTTCTGCCCGGCGACGATGATCAGGTCCGCCTTGTGCAGGTCGTCGAGCAGGACACTGCCCTTGCCGATGCCTATGGTCTCGGAGAGAGCGGACCCCGACGACTCGTGGCACATGTTCGAGCAGTCCGGCAGGTTGTTCGTGCCCAGCTCACGGGCGAACAGCTGATACAGGAACGCGGCCTCGTTGCTGGTGCGCCCGGAGGTGTAGAAGACGGCCTCGTCGGGGGAGCCGAGCGCGGTGATCTCCTCGGCGACGATGTCGAAGGCCCGCTCCCAGGTCACCGGTTCGTACCGGTCGGCGCCGTCCGCCAGATACATGGGGTGGGTGAGGCGGCCCTGCTGGCCCAGCCAGTAGCCGCTGCGGGTCGCGAGATCGGCCACGGGGTGCGCGGCGAAGAAGTCGGGGGTGACCCGGCGGAGCGTGGCCTCCTCGGCGACCGCCTTCGCGCCGTTCTCGCAGAACTCCGCCGTGTGCCGGTGTTCGGGCTCGGGCCACGCGCAGCCCGGACAGTCGAAGCCGTCCTTCTGGTTGACCCTGAGGAGGGTGAGCGCGGTACGCCGCACCCCCATCTGCTGCTGCGCGACGCGCAGGGTGTGCCCGATCGCGGGCAGCCCGGCGGCCGCGTGCTTCGGCTCGGCGACCTGCGGTGCGTCCTGGACCGGATCGCTCTTCGGAGGCTTGCTGGCCATCGCCCACCCCTTCACGTGCACAGTCGGCTGTACGACACCTCGTACCCCGGCCGAAATCCTCGCATGTCGTGCCGGCGGGGCCCCCGCCGGGCCCGCGGTGTCCGGCACCGCGGGCGCTCGTACCGGGCCGGGAGGGCTCTCGATGTCAGTGGGGCGTGGCAGGATCGGGGGCGTGGCAGAAACAGCATCGAAGAAGACCGAGAAAACCGCGGGTGCGGGTCGTCCGCGGCTGATGCTCATGGACGGGCACTCGCTGGCGTACCGCGCGTTCTTCGCGCTGCCCGCGGAGAATTTCACCACCGCGACCGGCCAGCCGACGAACGCAATCTACGGTTTCGCGTCGATGCTGGCGAACACGCTGCGCGACGAGGCGCCCACGCACTTCGCGGTGGCCTTCGACGTCTCGCGCAAGACCTGGCGCTCCGAGGAGTTCACCGAGTACAAGGCGAACAGGTCGAAGACCCCGGACGAGTTCAAGGGGCAGGTCGAGCTGATCGGAGAGCTGCTCGACGCGATGCACGTCCAGCGCTTCGCGGTCGAGGGCTTCGAAGCCGACGACATCATCGCCACGCTCGCCACCCGGGCCGAGGCCGAGGGCTTCGAGGTGCTGATCGTCACCGGCGACCGCGACTCGTTCCAGCTGGTCTCCGAGCACACCACCGTGCTGTACCCGACGAAGGGTGTCTCGGAACTGACCCGGTTCACCCCGGAGAAGGTCGTCGAGAAGTACGGGCTGACGCCGGCCCAGTACCCCGACTTCGCGGCCCTGCGCGGCGACCCGTCCGACAACCTGCCGGGCATCCCCGGCGTCGGCGAGAAGACCGCCGCGAAGTGGATCAACCAGTTCGGTTCGTTCGCGGACCTCGTCGAGCGCGTCGACGAGGTCAAGGGGAAGGCCGGACAGAACCTGCGCGACCACCTGGAAGCGGTGAAGCTCAACCGCCGCCTCACCGAGATGGTCAAGGACGTGGAGCTGTCCCGCACGGTCCCCGACCTGGAGCGCGCGGCGTACGACCGCAAGGCCGTCGCGATGGTCCTGGACACCCTGGAGATCCGCAACCCCTCGCTGCACGAGCGGCTCCTCGCCGTCGACCCGGGGGCGGAGGAGGCCGAGACGGCCCAGCCGGTCGCCGAGGGCGTCGAGGTGGACGGCACGGTGCTGGGTGCGGGCGAGCTGAAGCCGTGGCTCGCCGAGCACGGCACGGCGGTCCTCGGCGTGGCCACCGTCGACTCGTGGGGCCTGGGCACCGGCTCGGTGGCCGAGGTCGCGCTCGCCGCCGGCGACGGCGCCGCCGCCTGGTTCGACCCCTCCCAGCTGGACGAGGCCGACGAGAACGCGTTCGCGACATGGCTCGCCGACCTCGCCAAGCCCAAGATCATGCACAACGCCAAGGGCGCGATGAGGGTCTTCGCCGAGCACGGCTGGAGCATCGAGGGCGTGTCCATGGACACCGCGCTCGCCGCCTATCTGGTCAAGCCCGGCCGCCGCTCGTTCGCACTGGACGCGCTGTCCCTCGAGTACCTGGGCCGGGAGCTCGGACCCGCCGCCGCGGCCGACGGGCAGCTCGCCTTCGGCACCGACGACCGGGCCGAGGCCGACGCACTGATGGCACAGGCCCGCACGATTCTGGACCTGGGCGAGACGTTCGTGGGCAAGCTGGAGGAGGTCGGCGCCACCGACCTGCTGCGCGACATGGAGCTGCCCACGTCCGCGCTGCTCGCCCGCATGGAGCGCTTCGGCATCGCGGCGGACAGGGCCCATCTCGAAGCCATGGAGCAGATGTTCGCGGGCGCCGTGCAGCAGGCGGTGAAGGAGGCCCACGCCGCCGCCGGGCACGAGTTCAACCTCGGCTCGCCCAAGCAGCTCCAGGAAGTGCTCTTCGGCGAGCTGGCCCTGCCGAAGACCAAGAAGACCAAGACGGGTTACACGACGGACGCGGACGCCCTCGCGTGGCTCGCGACGCAGACCGACAACGAACTGCCCGTGATCATGCTCCGCCATCGCGAACAGGCGAAGCTGCGCTCGACGGTCGAGGGTCTGATCAAGACGGTCGCGGCGGACGGCCGCATCCACACCACGTTCAATCAGACCGTCGCGGCGACGGGCCGTCTCTCCTCCACGGACCCGAACCTCCAGAACATCCCGGTCCGCACGGACGAGGGGCGCGCGATCCGCCGGGGCTTCGTGGTCGGCGAGGGCTTCGAGTCCCTGATGACCGCGGACTACAGCCAGATCGAACTGCGCGTGATGGCCCACCTGTCCGAGGACGAGGGGCTGCTGGAGGCGTTCACCTCTGGCGAGGACCTCCACACCACCGTCGCCTCCCAGGTGTTCTCCGTGGAGCGGTCCGGAGTCGACGCGGAGATGCGCCGCAAGATCAAGGCGATGTCGTACGGCCTGGCCTACGGGCTGTCGGCCTTCGGCCTCTCGCAGCAGCTGAACATCGAGGCGGGCGAGGCCCGTGCGCTGATGGACACCTACTTCGAGCGCTTCGGCGGGGTGCGGGACTATCTGCGCCGCGTGGTCGACGAGGCGCGCGCGACGGGGTACACGGCGACACTCTTCGGCCGCCGCCGCTACCTGCCGGACCTCAACAGCGACAACCGGCAGCGCCGCGAGGCGGCCGAGCGGATGGCGCTGAACGCCCCGATCCAGGGCACGGCGGCGGACATCGTCAAGATCGCCATGCTGAATGTGGACCGGGCGCTGCGCGAGGCGGACCTGAAGTCCCGAATGCTCCTCCAGGTGCACGACGAAATCGTCCTGGAGGTCGCCCCGGGCGAGCGCGAGCGGACCGAGGAACTGCTGCGCCGCGAGATGGCGTCGGCGGTGCAACTCCGGGCTCCCCTCGACGTGTCCGTCGGCACCGGCACGGACTGGGAGTCGGCAGCACACTAGAGCCGTTCCTCGGTGTCCCCGCCGGGCTCCGGCGGGGACATCTGGTTTTCGGCGGTGCGCTCCGCTCATCGGGCGGCCGCCGGCCCCGGCGGGGGTGCTGTCTCCCGGGGGCCCTGTCTCCGGGCGAGCCGGTCTTCGGGGTCCGGTCCTCGGGGCCGGTCACCGGGAGGGGCGCCGCCCCTTGGGAGCCTGTCCTCGGGGTCGCCCCGGGGGAGGTCTGACGTCCCGAGGCCGGTGAACGCCGGGGGAGTGGTCCCCGGTGGGTCCAGCACCGGAGAGCGGGTGCGGGTGGTCCCACCGGGAGGGCTGGTACGGAGCAGGCCCGGCTGGGTGAGCCGGTGCTGGAACGTCCTGCCGGGACGAAGGCTGGTGCTGGAAGATCCCGCCGGGAGGACCGGCGTGGGGCAGGCGCGGCCCGGCGGGCCGGTGCAGGAGCGTGCCGCCGGGCGGACCGGCGCGGGCAGGCCCCGCCGGGGAGCCCGTACCGGATGGCCCGCCGGAAAGGCCGGCACCGTGGCGACCGGCCCGGCGGGGCAGGCGCGGGACCGCGTCGGCTCCGGGGTCGTCACCCGGGTGGCCCCCGCAAAGACGCCCCCGGGCCGGAGCGGCCGCAAGGATGCGGGCATGGGTATACGCATGCTCCACCGCCGTACGGTCATGGCCACCGCCGTCGTCTGTGCGGCCACGGCCGTCGTCCCGGCGCTGCTCGCGCCGATGCCCGCTGTCGCCGCGGGAGCCGGTACCGCCCAGGTGCCCGCCACGTACCGCACGCCCCGTGACCCCGAACGCGCCGCCCGGATGTCCCGCGACACCTGGGCGGCGCTGTCGTCCCGCGCGGGCACCGCCCCGGCGGCGGTCCACGAGGACGACACCGGGCTGAGCTGCGCCCGCGCGAGCGAGCGGCAGTGCGACGAGGTGAGCGGCGCCCGGGGCGTGCTCATGGAGGCCGTCCTGCGCCTCGCGGAGACACGGCTGCCGGGTGTCCTCACCGACGCCCGTTCCTTCCTGAAGACCCGCACCCACGGACTGATGCCGATCGGCCGGATCCGTGGCGACGGGCGGCTCCTGCCCTCGGGCACGGCGCGCCGGCCGGCGACCCACCCCGAGGACGGCCCGCTGCTCAGGACCCGGCACGGGTGGCGGGTGCACGGCGTCGGCGCGTTCAAGGGCACCCACCGCACCTACCGCATGGTGGTCCTGACCCGCGACAACCCGACGACGCCCTACCAGGTCCGCACCATCGGCCGGATCGCGACCATCGGGCGCATCGCGCAGGTCGTGCACCGCGGCCTCAACCAGGGCCGCGGCCTCATCCAGGGACTCAGCCCGCAGAGCGTGATCGGTCAGGAGCCGGACGGCCCGGTTCCGTACGAACCGCTGCCGGGCCGGGACGACCCGGAGCAGGACGCCACACCCTGATCCCGGCCGCGTACAGCGTGAGGCCGAGCGCCAGCCCGGCACCCCCGCCGAAGCACACCGTCGGGATCAGTTCCCAGGGCTTGGCGGTGGACCCCCAGTAGGCCCACCAGCGCGACGCCCGCTGCGCCGCGCCCAGCAGCGCGCAGCACCCGAGCACGGCGGCGGCGAGCCACCGGTCGGACGAGGACAGCACGGGCACCCCCACGGGCTCACCGGGGGGCGTCCGGCGCAGCGCGACGACCACGAAGACCACGAGCACGACCGCCGCCACGGCCGAACTGCCGTACTGCGCGTACCAGAACACCGGCGAGCCGCCCACGTCCCGCCCCAGGACGGGGAAGAGCCGTACGCCCCACCGGTCGTGATGCGTGAACGCGTCCCACACGACATGGGTCAGCCCGCCGAGCACCGCGGAGACGTACCACCACAGGGCCGTCGACCACCGGGGACGCGTACGGGCCGTGCCGCAGCGCAGCAGCCGGGCCGGACGCCCCTGCGCGGCGGCCGGCAGCAGCGCCACCAGCGGCTCGCGGAGCACCAGCCAGGCGGCCACGAGTGCCCACGCGACGAGCACGTCGAAGGTGAGGACACCGGGCAACGAGTGCGTGAACGTTCCGAAATCCATCGCCCCGGGCAGCACACTCGCCGCGTAGTAGGTCATGTCGGGAGCGAACGAGCCGGCCACCAGCACGGCGGGGACCAGCCTGCCGCGCCCCGTCCCGTCGTCGCGCACGCCCGGCAGTACCGCCGCCGCGTGGCTGAGAGTGAAGGGCAAGTCGTCCCCCTGCGGCTAGGGTTGGCCGAGCATGCCCGGCACGGTGATCACCGACGCCCAGTATGAGGGACGGCGGGACATGGCCAACCGGTGAAAAACGGGCGCGAACGGGTGCCCGCGCGACGGAAGTTGTCGTAGGGTCACCTGGGTTGCCGTACTGGGGGCACGGGAACGGTCGAACATCAGAGCAAAAGCGCGAAGCGGCCCACGAGGAACCGCCAAGCACAAGAGAATCTCTGAATACAAGAGAATCGCACAGCACAGACGCACAACCGCACAGACGCACAACCGCACAGCGGACCACAGGTGTACGGGCGGTCGTCCACGGGAGGGGTTCACTCGATGTCGGCGCAGGCGCATTTCGGCAGGAGGCTGCGCAAGGGAGCGGCCACCACCGCTGTGGCCGCGGTCGCGGTCGCGGCTCTGGCCGCGTCCCAGGCCCCGGGAGTGACCACCGACAACCGCGGCAGACAGACGACCGGCTCCGATTCCACGCCGAGCCCGGACAACGACGACACCGCGACCGGCAACTCGCGCTACTACACCGACCTTCCGCCGCTGGACAGCCCCAGCCCGTCGCCGACCGTCGGCACCCCGGCGCCCCGGGGCGAGGCCGAGGCGGGCATCCCCGCGACCGTCCTCGACGCCTACAAGAAGGCCGAGGCGTCCCTGCGCGAGTCCAAGCCCGGCTGCAACCTGCCCTGGCAGCTGCTCGCCGCCATCGGCAAGGTCGAGTCGGGCCAGGCCCGCGGCGGCCGGGTCGACGCCTCCGGCACCACGTACTCGCCGATCCTCGGCCCGGTCCTGAACGGCAACGGCTTCGCGAACATCAGCGACACCGACAACGGCGCGTACGACGGCGACAGCACGCACGACCGCGCGGTCGGCCCGATGCAGTTCATCCCGTCCACCTGGGAGTGGGCGGGCCGTGACGGCAACGCCGACGGCAAGAAGGACCCCAACAACATCTACGACGCGGCGCTCGCCGCCGGACACTACCTGTGCCGCTTCGACCACGACATGTCGGTCCAGGCGCAGATGAACGCGTCGATCCTCAGCTACAACAACTCGACGGCCTACCTCAACACCGTCCTGTCCTGGCTGGAGTACTACCGCAAGGGCACGCACGAGGTGCCGGACGGCACCGGCACGCTGCCGTCGCACGACAGCGACGACAGCTCCGGGAGCCTTCCGACGCCGACTCCGCCCGCCACCCCGGCGCCGCCGTCCAAGCCCGCCGAGCCGGGGAAGCCGGGCAAGCCGAAGCCGGGCGACGGCACGTCGAGCCCGACCCCGCCCACCTCGCCGCCGTCGACCACTCCGCCCCCGACCACGCCCACCCCGACGCCGACCCAGACGGTGGACCACCTGGAGGACGCGGGCACCGGGAAGCTCACCGCCATGGCGGGCGACTCCTTCGACCGGAAGGTCGCCGTGCGGACCGAGACCGAGGACGGCAAGGCCGTGGCGAAGGTCCGGGTGCGGTTCACCATCGTCGGGGACGCCACGGACGCCACGTTCAGCGGCGGAGAGACGGTCGCCACGGTGGTCACCGACAAGCTGGGCACGGCCACCGCGCCTGCGCTGGTGGCCGGCGAGAAGACCGGTGACTTCACGGTCCGCGCCACCGTGGTCGGCCGCGTCATGTCCGGCCTCGACTACACGGCGACCGTCACCGCGCGCCAGGCGGACACCCTCACCCGCACCGGCGACGCCGCGCTCACCTGCGTGCCGGGCGGCGAGTTCGCCGAGCAGGTCGAGGTGAAGGCCACGTACAAGGGAGCCGTCGCGGACAAGGTCGCGGCCACCGCGACCCTCGTCAAGTCGGCCGACGACGCCACCGTGAACGACAAGGGCCCCTACTTCAAGGACGCGGACGGCAAGACCGTACGCACCCTCACGGGCCTGACCACGGACACCGACGGCGTCCTCAAGCTCCCCAAGCTGTACGCGGACGACACCACCGGCACCTTCCTGCTCCGCATCGACACCGCGGGCGGCGCGACGCTGACCGTCGAGCTGAAGGTGGCGGCGGCCGCCTCGTAGGACCCGTTGCACCACGGCGCCCCTCCGGTTTCCTCCGGAGGGGCGCCGCCGTGTGTGTGCGACGTGTTCTCATCTCGCCCCGCCGTTGCTACGGTGCCGGACCTGACGGTGTATCAGCTCATGGTCCCGGGAGGCCCGTATGCGTGCCCTCATCGCCGCCGCGACCGGTCTCGCCGTGGCCCTCGCCCTGGTGCTGACCATCACCGCCATGGGCTCGCCGGCCGGCAGCACCTCACCGAAGCCGATGCTGACGACCGTGCCCGCACACCCGTAGCCCGCGGCCCGCGCCCGAGGCCCGCTTCCGGGCCACGAGGCCCGTGCCGGCCCGTCCGCAACACCCAGGGAGGGACGCCGAGATGCGCCGCAAGGCAAGCCTGATCCTGCTCGCCTTCGCCGTGTTCTTCACGGCGCTGTCCCCGCTGCTGCGCTGGTACGCCTTCCCGCGCCTGGCGAAGATCCCCGCCGGCCAGTACCAGGACATGGTCCTGGAGGCGAAGGACGCGACCCTCCTCGACTACGACACCATGAAGGCCAGGAAGGTCCCCAAGGTCACCATCGTGCAGACCCTGAAGGGCAACGTCGAAGCGTCCGAGAAGATCGAGAGGACCGCGGGCCGCGACGTCGTCGTCTGGGACTCCCTCTCCTACGTCCAGGGCCCCGACGGAAACATGGTCTCCAAGCTGCCCGAGCGCTACATCTTCGACGCGCACAGCCAGGAACCCGTCCACGCCACCGGTGAATCCGTCGACGGCGACCCCGTCACCCGCCAGGGCATCGAGTTCAAGTGGCCCTTCCAGACGGAGAAGCGGGACTACGAGTACTTCGACGCGCAGACCCGGACCTCGGCCCCCATCCACTACAAGGGCACCCGGACCTTCCGCGGCGTCAAGGTCTACTACTTCGAGCAGACCATCCCCTGGACCAAGGTCAAGTTCCCCAAGATCATGCCGGTCGAGGGCATCACCCCCGAGTCGGTCGCCAAGACGGGCACCACCCGCTGGTACACCACGGTCCGCAAGTTCTGGGTGGAACCGGTCACCGGAGCGCCCGTGTACGGCGAGGAGATCCACAAGGAGGAGCTCCGCGGCGGCACCCTGCTCGGCGACCGCGACAAGGTGACGGCGTTCGCCGGTCACGTGAAGATGCGCGAGGACTACATCGAGTACACGGTCGATCTGGTCGAATCCAACCGCACCCTGGTTCTCCTGATGACCTCCTACCTCCCGTGGGGCTTCCTCGTCCTCGGCGCCGGGCTGCTGTCCCTGTCCCTCTATCTGGAGGCCCGCAGCCGGCGGCCGGGGGACCCGGAACCCGCCGGGGTCACCGAACCGGAGCCGGTCGGCGCCTGACCGGTCACGTCCTGCGCAGCCGGGCGTTCGTGTGCCGGGTCGGCTCCGCCGTCGCCGGGTCCTCCGGCCACGGGTGCTTGGGATACCGCCCGCGCAGCTCGGCCCGCACCGCCCGGTAGCCGTCCTTCCAGAAGGAGGCGAGGTCCGCCGTGACGGCGGCGGGACGTCCGGCGGGGGAGAGGAGGTGCACGAGCAGGGGCACACCGGCGACCCGGGGCGTCTCGGCCAGCCCGAACATCTCCTGCAGCTTCACCGCCAGGACCGGACGCTCAGGGTCGGTGTAGTCGATCCGGATTCCGGACCCACTGGGCACCTCGACGCGCTCCGGCGCGAGCGCGTCCAGTCGCGCGGCGTCCCCGCTCGCCCACGGAAGCAGCCGGGTGAGGCGCTGTCCCGCGTCGATCCGCCCCAGATCGGCGCGCCGGCGCGCCTGGCCGAGCTCCGGCTCCAGCCACTCGTCCACGCGCGCGTGCAGGGCCTCGTCGGACACGTCGGGCCAGGGGTCGCCCAGATGCGCGTGCAGGAAGGCCAGACGCTGCCGCAGCGTCTCGGCGTCCCGCGTCCACCGCAGCAGCCCGAACCCCTCGGCGCGCAGCCCCTCCACCAGCGCCTCGCGTACGAGTCCGGAGCCGGCGTCGCGGACCGGACGTACCGCCAGTTCCACCGCCCCGAGCCGCTCGACCCGGCGCGCGACGACGTCGCCGTCGGCCCAGCCGACCTCGTCGCCCTCGGCGTACAGGTGCGCCGCTGCCCGCCGGGCCGTCTCCTCGTCGATGACGGCGCCGAGCCGCACGCGCGCGTGCCCGGCGCCCACAGGCCGGTCGGCCACGGCGACCGCGAGCCAGGGAGCGGCCCGCAGACCCGTGCCGTCCCCCAGCTCGGCCCGGGTCCCGGACACCATCAGATATGAACCGCCGTGCGAACGAGCGACGCGCTCGGGGAAGGCGAGGGCGGCGACGAGGCCCGCGACGTGGTCGTCCCCGGTCCGCGCCGCGCCGCCCCGCCCGGCGGCGGAGGACGACGACAGCCCCGGCGACGGCCGGGCGGACCCCTCCTGGGCGGCCCCCGGCGCCCGCCGGGCGGTCTCCTCCGGGGCGAGCTCCCGCGCCTGCCGAGTGGCCCCCTCCGGGGCGAGCTCCCGCGGCGGTCGGGAGGACCCCTCCGGGGTGGTACCCGGCTGCGAAGGCCCCGGTGCCGACATGGTCCGCAGCCGCTTCGCCTCCGACCGCCACCGTCCGGCGTAGGCGTCACCGCCACGCCGGGCGGCACGCCAGGCCGCGGCGAGATCGTCGCCGTACTCCCTCGGCGGCTCCTCGCTCAGCAGGGCGACGACCTCGGCGGCGCGGGCCGCGCCGACCTCGGGCGCCGCGTCCAGCAGGGCGCGGGCGAGCCGCGGGTGCAGCCCGAGCCGGGACATGCGGACACCCCGGTCCGTCGCCCGCCCCGAATCGTCCACCGCGCCCACCGCCGACAGCACGGCGCGCGCCGCGGCCATCGCCCCGCCCGGCGGCGCGTCCAGGAGAGCCAGTCCCGTCGCGTCCGGGTCGCCCCAGCAGGCTGCCTGTAGGGCGAACGCCGTCAGGTCCGCCACCTTGATCTCCGGTGCGGGGAAGCGGGCCAGCCGCCCGTCCTCCGCCTCCGTCCAGCACCGGTACACCGCTCCAGGAGCCTCACGTCCGGCCCGTCCGGCCCGCTGCCGCCCGGCCGCCTGCGAGGCCCGTACGGTCGTCAGGGCGCTCAGCCCGCGCGCGTGGTCCACACGCGGCTCCCGCGCCAGCCCGGAGTCGACCACCACCCGCACACCGGGCACCGTGAGAGAGGACTCGGCGACCGAGGTCGCGAGAACCACCCGCCGCCGCGCCCCCGGGGAGAGCACGGCGTCCTGCACTGCGACCGGCGCCCGCCCGTGCACCTGGAGCACGTCCACGTCGCCCCGGCCCGTCGGGTCCCCCAGCTGTCCCGCGACCCGCGCGATCTCCCCCACCCCGGGGAGGAAACACAGGACGTCCCCCTCGCGCTCCGCCAGCGCCCGCCGCACCACCGACGCCACGTGCGTCAGGAGCGCAGGATCCACCCGCATGCCGTGCGGCGGGCGGACGGGGCGGGCGGGCGGCGCCCAGACCACGTCGACCGGGTACGACACGCCCGCGGCCTCGACCACCGGCGCGTCGCCCAGCAGCCGGGCCCACCCCTGCGCGTCCGTCGTCGCCGAGGCCGCCACCAGCCGCAGTTCCGGCCGCAGGGCGGCCCGGACGTCCCACAGGAAGGCCGCCACCGTGTCGGCGTCCAGATGCCGCTCGTGGCACTCGTCCAGCACGACCACGTCGACGTCCGCCAGCTCCTGGTCCCGCTGGAGCCGCTGCAACAGCACACCGGTCGTGACGACCTCCACGCGCGTGTGACGGCCGACCACGCGCTCCCCGCGCACCGTGTAGCCGACGCTCTCGCCGACCTTCTCGCCGAGCAGCCACGCCATGCGCCGCGCGGCGGCCCGGGCCGCGATCCGCCGCGGCTCCGCGACGACGACCCGGCGCGCTGGCCGCCCGTCGTCCAGGAGACCGGCGAGCACGAGCGGCACCAGGGTCGTCTTGCCGGTGCCGGGCGGCGCGACGAGCACCGCGGTGCCGTGGCCCTCCAGGGCGTCGTCCAGGCCGGGCAGGGCGCCGCGCACGGGCAGCGCGTCCAGAGCGTCGTAGCGGATCACGCCCCCAGTCTCGTACGCGGGTGGAGGCGGCCTCCACGTGCGCGTGCCGTACCGGCGGCACAGGTGGCAGCCGCCGCCTGTGTCAGTCGCGCTCGCAGACGAAGATCGCCGTGCCGGGGATGAGGTTCCCGCGCAGCGGTGACCAGCCGCCCCACTCCTGGGTGTTCCAGGCGGGCCACTGCGGCTCGACGAGGTCGACCAGCCGGAAGCCGCCGGCCACGACGTCACGGACGCGGTCCCCGATCGTCCGGTGGTGCTCGACGTACACCGCGCGTCCCTCCTCGTCCTGTTCCACGTACGGAGTGCGGTCGAAGTACGAGGCGGAGACGCTGAGCCCCTCCGGGCCGGGTTCGTCGGGGAAGGCCCAGCGGATCGGGTGCGTCACGGAGAAGACGAAGCGGCCGCCCGGCCGCAGCACCCGGCGCACCTCCCGCAGGACCCGCACCGGGTCGGCGACGAAGGGCAGCGCCCCGTAGGCCGAGCACGCCAGGTCGAAGGAGCCGTCCGCGAAGGGCAGGGCGCCCGCGTCGGCCTCCACCAGCGGCACGGCGCCACCTATGCGCAGCGCGTGCTGGAGCTGGCGGTGGGAGAGGTCCAGGGCCACGGGCCGCGCCCCCTGCCCGGCCAGCCAGCGCGAGCACTGGGCAGCGCCGGCGCCGATCTCCAGGACGTCCTTGCCCTTGAGCTCCTCCGGCGGCCCGAGGAGCTCGGCCTCCACCTCGTCGAGGCCCTCGGGACCCCATACGAACCGGTCGTCGCCGAGGAACGTGCCGTGTTCGACCTGGTACTCGTCCGCGTTCCGGTCCCACCAGCCGCGGTTCGCGCGCGAGCTCTCCGCGGCGTCCGCGGTGCGACGAGTTGCTTCCGGTTCGAACGCTTCGGGCTCTTGGATGATCGGCTCCCTCGTAATAGTCTGCGGCCCACCGTCCGACCCGCCGGGGGTGTCACGACAGGGGTGCCCCAGGGCCCGCGTGGCCTCGTGTGACAGGTTTTGTGCCGGGTATGCGGCGATCCGCCCCGGGTGTGCGCCTTCGCGCATTGACCCTGCCCGGCTGCCCCCGTATGCTACAAGTTGCGCTGCGGGCCTGCGCTCCTCAGACGTAGCAGGCTGCGCTCGCATCTGTATGTATGTCCCCTCGGTTGTCGAGGCGCCCCCGGGTCACCGGGTTCGGCGCTTCCTTGGCTGTCCGGCTTCTGCAGAGCGAAACGGGCTCCCGGCGCAAGCAGTACCTACGACTCAATGTCCGTACCGGAGCCCTTTCCCACATGACGAGCAGCACCGAGACCACCGCCACCACCCCGCAGGTTGCGGTCAACGACATCGGTAACGAGGAAGCCTTCCTCGCCGCGATCGACGAGACGATCAAGTACTTCAACGACGGCGACATCGTCGACGGCGTCATCGTGAAGGTCGACCGGGAC